>NZ_JAXAVW010000027.1:0-142328 GCF_033949945.1 Lentzea miocenica | reverse complement strand
ACCCCTCCCCTCGCGCGGCTCGCTCAGGTGCGCTAGACGGGGGAGCCCACCACCCAAACGCAACCACCTACGCAACGCGCCTCCGCCCAACGCAACGCAACCACCCGCGAAAGTCGCGCCACCCAACACGACCCACACGCTGACGCAGGCGTCCCCCCAAAAGGAAGACCCCCTGAGCCCAAACGCTACTCAGGGGGTCCGACAAGATCAGAAACGCTCAAAACCGCTCAGAACGCCGACTACCTCAGAGCGTCGAGTACAACGGGTGCTTCGCGGCCAGCACCTCAACCCGCCCCCGCAGCTCCTCAACCGCAGCCCCAGGCTTCAACGCCTCCGCAATAACATCAGCAACCTCAGCGAAGTCCACCTCGCCAAACCCGCGAGTAGCCAACGCCGGCGTCCCGATCCGCAGCCCCGAAGTGACCATCGGCGGACGAGGGTCGTTCGGCACAGCGTTGCGGTTCACGGTGATCCCGATCTGGTGCAACACGTCCTCAGCCTGCTTACCGTCCAACTCGGACGAAACCAGGTCCACCAGCACCAGGTGCACGTCAGTGCCCCCAGTCAGCACCTTCACCCCAGCCTCCGCAACATCCGCCTGCGACAGCCGCTCAGCCAGAATCCGCGCCCCTTCAAGGGTGCGACGCTGCCGGTCAGCGAACTCCGGTGAAGCCGCGTGCTTGAACGCCACCGCCTTGGCCGCGATCACGTGCTCCAGCGGACCGCCCTGCTGCCCCGGGAACACCGCCGAGTTGATCTTCTTGGCGATGTCCGCCTCGTTCGACAGGATCACGCCACCACGAGGCCCACCAAGGGTCTTGTGCGTCGTCGTGGTCGTGACGTGCGCGTGCGGCACCGGAGACGGGTGCAGCCCCGCGGCCACGAGCCCGGCGAAGTGCGCCATGTCGACCATCAGGTAGGCGTCGACCGAGTCCGCGATCCGGCGGAACTCGGCGAAGTCCAGCTGACGCGGGTAGGCGGACCACCCGGCGACGATCAGCTTGGGACGGTGCTCCGCGGCCAGGCGCTCGACCTCGGCCATGTCGACGCGGCCGTCATCGTCGGACACGTGGTACGGCACGACGTTGTAGAGCTTGCCGGAGAAGTTGATGCGCATGCCGTGGGTCAGGTGGCCGCCGTGCGCCAGGTCCAGGCCCAGGATCGTGTCGCCCGGCTGGAGCAGCGCGAACATCGCGGCGGCGTTGGCCTGCGCGCCCGAGTGCGGCTGGACGTTGGCGAAGCCGGCGCCGAAGAGCGACTTGATGCGTTCGATGGCCAGGCGCTCGACGACGTCCACGTGCTCGCAGCCGCCGTAGTAGCGGCGGCCGGGGTAGCCCTCGGCGTACTTGTTGGTCAGCACCGAGCCCTGTGCCTGGAGCACCGAGACGGGCGTGAAGTTCTCCGAGGCGATCATCTCGAGGGTGCCCTGCTGGCGCGCCAGCTCGGCGGCAACGGCCTCGGCGACCTCGGGGTCGTACTCCGCGAGGGAGGCGTTGAACTGGTCGGACATCTGGAAGATCTCCCTACTTGGCGCGCTTGTAGAACGGAAGTGCGACGACCTCGACCGGCTGCTTCTTGCCGCGGACGTCGACCAGCAGTGGGGTGCCGGGCTCGGCGCTCGCCCTGGACACGTAGGCCATGGCGACCGAGTAGCCCAGCGTCGGGGACAGGGCGCCCGAGGTGACCTCACCGACGACCTCGTCGCCGTTGAGCACCGCGTAGCCGTGGCGCGGGGCGCGGCGCTCGGGGGTCTTCAGTCCTACCAGTACCGAGTCCACATCGGACTCCGCCACCTTCGCCAGCGCGTCGCGGCCCACGAAGTCGCCCGGCTTCTCGAGCTTCACGACGCGGCCCAGACCGGCGTGATACGGCGTGAGGGAGGTCGTGAGTTCGTTGCCGTACAACGGCATTCCGGCTTCGAGACGCAACGTGTCGCGGCAGCCGAGTCCGCACGGCTTGAGCTCGTGCGACTCACCCGCGGAAAGCAGCGCGGCCCAGACAGCGGGCGCGTCGGCCGGAGCCACGAAGAGCTCGAAGCCCTCCTCGCCCGTGTAACCGGTGCGTGCGAGCAGCGCGTCGACGCCGGCGACGGTGGACGGGTACGAGGCGTAGTACTTGACCGTGGACAGGTCGGTCTCGGTCAGCCCGGACAGGATCTCGACCGACTTCGGGCCCTGGATCGCGATCAGCGCGTAGTCGGTCGACTTGTCCGCGACCTCGACGTCGAAACCGGCGGCGCGCTCGACGAGGGCCTCGGCGACGACGAGGGCGTTGGAGGCGTTCGCGACGACCATGAACTCCTGGTCGCCCAGGCGGTACACGATCAGGTCGTCGATCACGCCGCCGTCGGCCTGGGTGATCATCGTGTAGCGGGCCTTGCCGACGGCCAGCGCGGAGATGTGGCCGACCAGCGCGTAGTCGAGCGCCTCGCCGGCCTGCGGTCCGGTCAGGACGATCTCACCCATGTGCGTGAGATCGAACAGGCCCGCGGTGGTGCGCACGGCGTGGTGCTCGGCGAGCTCGCTGGAGTAGCGCAGCGGCATCCGCCAGCCCGCGAAGTCGGTGAACATCGCGCCGAGCTGCTCGTGCTCGGCGTTCAGAGGCGTGAGGCGGGACATCAGAACGCTCCTCCAGGGTGCGCCGAAGAGCCGGACGCGGCCGGCTGAGGCATCAGAAGAATGACACGGTCCATCGGAGACTCCTCACTAGAGCGAGCCTCCCCCTCTGTCATGAGCCTGAGAGCTTCGCCGCGCGCAGCGCGACTTGCACCGTGGGCGAGGCTGCCGAGCAGCCTGCTTTCCAGAGTTGCCTTCGTCGTGCGGTACCTGTACCTGAGAGATTCCGGGGAGGAGTTGCTCCTTCGGCGCCTCCGCTGAAGGAGGCTCTCCCGCGCGACATCGACGGCCGTGTTCAGTTGTCAGCCCCAGACGCTAGCAGGCCAAACGTCACAGCGGCACGCCCTGCGCAGTCTTCTCGACCACCTTGCGCTCCGCCCAGAACGACAGGAACGGGATGGTGCCGGCGAGCAGCACGAGCGCGGTGCCCTTGATCGACCAGCGCAGCTTCAGCGCCAGGTCGACGGAAAACACCAGGTAGATGGCGTAGAGGAAGCCGTGGATCGGGCCGACGACCTTCATCGCGCCGTCCATGTCCGCGGCGTACTTGAGCACCATCGCCACGACCAGGAGCAGCAGGAAGACTCCGACCACGTAAGCCATGACCCTGAACCGGGTCAACGCACCCTTCATCTGCCCGCCTTCGCTCAACGACCGTCCCGCGCGTTGAGGTTCGCGAGCATGCGGTTGTAGGCCGCGAGCTCCGCGTCTTCTTCGTCGTCGAGGTACTCGACAGGCGCGGGTTTGACGGCGTCAACGGTAGCCACTGGCCTGGGAGCGGCCGCAACCGGCTCGGCTGCGAGATCCGCGTCACGGTTCTGGCGCGCCAAACGGCGGAAACGCCACACCATGAAGGCCGGGAAGAGGCCGAAGAGCGGCCACTGGAGCACGTAGCCGAGGTTCTGGAACGTGCCGCTGGCGGACTCGAAGCGCTGCCACTGCCACCACGCGAGCCCGCAACAGGCGATCAGTGCGACCAGGCAGCCGAGCCCGATCAACACTCGTTGGGGAGTAAGGAGGCCGCGCACGGCCTCCACACTACTTGGATACAGGGCTGCCGCCTCCGACAGCCCGTTCCCTACCTATGCCACGCCGTCCCGGCGCTGCCTCTGCAGACGAGCAACACACCAGGCCGCGGCGGAACCGCGGCGAAGGTGCTGGAGAACCGTCATCGGTCCCAGGCGCCGCCCGAGGTCAGCAGGAGACAGGCCCGCCGCGCGGTAGTCGAGCGCGCGCTGGTCCAACGGGCTGATGCCCGCGTCCCACCACTGCTCGGCCTCTGCGACGTCGCCAACCAGCTGCCAGTAGCTCGCCGCGGCGGCGAGCAGTGCCTCGGGTGCCTCCGGCGCCCGCTTGCGCATCGCGGCCACGTAGGCCGGATCCGCCGAGTCGACCTTGACCAAGCCACGCGACGACCCGCCCCTGCTTCCCCGCTGTGCGGGGATGCCAGGCGCCGAGGGGGGAGCCTCAGCGAGCCATGCGTTCTTGATCCGGTTCACCTCCTGCATCTCTGCGTCATCAGACCGTTCAGCCGCCCACTGCTGCAACAGCTCGTGGACCCCGGAGTCCTCGACCATATGTGCCTCCTCGTCGGTCGGGGATCGGCCATTGCAGCGGAAGGTATTCGGTAGGTCTGACAATCGCCAGACCCTGAATCCCCAGAACACCCGTTACCAGTGCGTGATTGGCCTCTTTCCACCCATCCGGCTCAACGTGGCCGGCCAAGGATCACCCAGGGTCACTAGCTGATCGGGGTTGCCGTCCCGAAGAGGCTCCTGATGAAGGTGATGATCGACTCCGCGCCCTGACGCAGCCAGCCGAGGACCTGCTGCACCGCCGAAGCGGACTGCTCGGGCTGGGTGATCAGGAGGAACAGCACCAGCGCGACGCCCGCCAGCACTAGCACCTTCTTGAGGTTCACAGGTACCTCTCCGTCCATGTCGCTCACCGGTCAGGCGGCGGACCGCCCGTGTCACCCGTCATGGTCCCTCATTCACCCTTGCGATGAACAACGACCACGCCCAACTGGTCCTAGGATCCACCAGCGGCGCACGCCTGCACGACGGCCAATGTCACCCGAATGGCGGCTAAAGAGGGGCCTCAACTGCGCCGATGTCCTGGGCACGAGGTGAACACGGACTCCCTCGCATCCCACAGCTTGGACCAGAGACTGTTGCACCGGGCCTCACCCGGATGCCGGACCACCGACATCACGTTCTGTCACGCCGTCGTGTCTCCATTAATACGCACGCGAGCATTCATCCAATTACTCCTGCCCGCCGCAGTTCCATAATTTGGGCCTCCGCCACACCCATGTCGGCAAGCACTTCCGCGGTGTTCACCCCAGCCGTTACCGGGGGCGCCGGAACCGTCGTCGGGGTCCGGTCGAACCGGGGCGCCGGCGCCGGGTGCAAGGCCCCCTCGACGTCCACGAACGAGGCACGCGCCGCGTTGTACGGATGGCGCGCCGCCTCGGCAGGGGTCAGAACCGGTGCCAGGCACGCGTCCGTGTCCCGCGCGAGGTCCGCCCACTCGTCCCGGGTCCGGGTCTTCACCGCCGCCGCGATGCGTTCCCGCAGCTCAGGCCAGTTGGCCGGGTCGTTGCGCGACGGCGCGTCCTCCAGGCCCAGCACGCCCACCAGGTCGGCGTAGAACTTCTCCTCCAACGCGCCCAGAGCCACGTACCGCCCGTCCGCGGCCTTGTAGACGTCGTAGAACGGCACTCCACCGTCGAGCATGTTCTCGCCGCGCCCGCCCTGCCACATGCCCGCGGACTTCATCCCGTGCAGGAACGTCGTGAGCAGCGCCGCCCCGTCGACCATGGCCGCGTCGACGACCTGGCCACGTCCGGAGCGCTCGCGTTCGTACAAGGCGGCGAGCACGCCCAGGGCCAGCAGCAGCCCTCCCCCGCCGAAGTCGCCGAGGAAGTTCACCGGGAACACCGGCGGCCCACCAGCACGTCCGACGGGGTCCAGGGCACCCGCCACGGCGATGTAGTTGATGTCGTGACCGGCGCGCTGAGCCAGCGGCCCGTCCTGGCCCCAGCCGGTCATGCGTCCATATACAAGGCGCGGGTTGCGAGCGAGGCACTGCGCAGGACCGATGCCCAGCCGCTCGGTCACGCCCGGCCGGAAGCCCTCGACCAGCACGTCCGAGCGTTCGACCAGCCCCAGCACCAGTTCGGCGCCTTCCGGCCTGCGGGTGTCGATGGCGATCGAGCGCCGGTTGCGGGTCAGGAAGTCGCCGGGGACCGTCGGGTGGCTGCCGGGTTTGTGCACCTGGATGACGTCCGCCCCGAGGTCCGCGAGCACCATGCAGCCGAACGGCGCGGGCGCGAGCCCCGCCAGTTCGACGACGCGCAGTCCTGCCAGCGGCCCCGTCACAGGGACCTCGCGATGATTTCCTTCATGATCTCGTTCGTGCCGCCGAAGATCCGCTGCACGCGGGCGTCGGACCAGGCACGTGCGATCGGGTACTCGTTCATGTAGCCGTAGCCGCCGAAGAGCTGCACGCACTCGTCGACGACCTTGCCCAGCCGGTCGCTGGCCCACCACTTGGCCATCGCCGCGGTCGGGATGTCCAGCTCGCCACGCAGATGCTTCTCGATGCACTCGTCGATGAACGCCCTGGTCACGGCCGCCTCGGTGGCGCACTCGGCGAGCTTGAAGCGGGTGTTCTGGAACTTCATCAGCTCCTTGCCGAACGCCGTGCGCTCCTTCACGTACTTCAGCGTCACGTCGACGGCCGCCTCGATGCCCGCGATCGAGCACACGCCGATGATCAGGCGTTCCTGCGGCAGCTGGTGCATGAGCTGGACGAACCCGAGGCCCTCCTGGTCGCCCAGCAGGTTCGCGGCGGGCACCCGGACGTCGTCGAAGAACAGCTCCGCGGTGTCCTGCCCCTTCATGCCGACCTTGTCGAGCACACGGCCGCGCCGGATGTCGTTCTCCACGACGATCAGCGAGATGCCCTGCGCGCCCTGGGCGGGGTCGGTCTTGGCGACCACGATCACCAGGTCGGCGTGCACGCCGTTCGTGATGAACGTCTTCGAGCCGTTGATGACGTACTCGTCGCCGTCCCTGATCGCCTTCGTGCGGATGCCCTGCAGGTCGGAGCCCGCGCCGGGTTCGGTCATCGCGATCGCGCCGACGTACTCGCCGGACGCGAGCTTGGGCAGCCAGCGCTGCTTCTGGTCTTCGGAGCCGTACGAGTTGAGGTAGTGGGCGACGATGCCGCTGTGCACGCTGTTGCCCCACGAGCTGTCGCCCGCGCGTGCCTGCTCCTCCAACAACACGGCCTCGTGTGCGAACGTGCCGCCACCGCCCCCGTACTCCTCGGGGATGCTCAGGCACAGCAGCCCGACGTCACCCGCGCGGCGCCACAGGTCGCGGTCGACCTGCTTCTGCTCGGCGAAGCGTTCCTGGTGCGGCGCGACCTCCTTCTCCATGAACGTGCGGGCGAGCTGGCGCAACTGGTCCAGGTCGCTGTCCATCCACCGCGATCGACGCTCTGCCATGCGTTCACGAAACCACCGGGCGGTGAACCACGCCATGACCGGCGCGCCAGGCCGTCACCCGAAAAACTGAGCGAAATTCCCACCCCGTCAGCCAGACTGCTCTGCATGCAGATCCACCAGGTCACGCCGGACGAGTGGCGGCTGTGGCGGGACATCCGGCTGGAAGCGCTGGCCAGCGACCCGGAGGAGTTCGGCTCGACGCTCGCCCGCGAGGAGGAGTACAGCGAGTTGGACTGGCGGTCCAAGCTGGTCGAGGGCGTGCGGCTGGTGGCTCTCGACGACGAGCCGGTCGGACTCGTGGCGGGCGCGCCGGAGCCGCAGGGCCTCTACCTCTACTCGATGTGGGTGAGTTCGTCGCACCGCGGCCGCGGGCTCGGGGAGGCGCTGGTCCGCGAGGTGCTGGCGTGGGCGGCGGCGGAAGGCTGGAAGCTCGTCCGGCTGCGCGTGTACGACGACAACCTGCCCGCTCGGCGGCTCTACGAGCGGCTCGGGTTCGTCGACGCGTTCGAACCGGAGCACATGGAGTTCGTGGTGAGCTAATCGGTCACCCTTCACGGTCATGGCCAGCTCGAGACAGCGGGCCTAGCGTGGGTGCCATGAGCGAAGCCTTGATCTTCGACGCGGTGCGCACGCCGCGCGGCAAGGGGAAGCGCGGGTCGCTGCACAGCGTCAAGCCCGTCGCTCTCGCCGCCGGGGTGCTGCGCGCGCTGTCCGAACGCAACTCCCTCGACACCTCCGCGGTGGACGACGTCGTGTTCGGCGTGGTGTCACCGCTCGGCGAGCAGGGCGGCGACATCGCCCGCACCGCGGTCCTGGCCGCGGGCTGGGACCAGCGGCCGGCCGGGGTGCAGCTCAACCGGTTCTGCGCGTCCGGCCTCGAGTCGGTGAACCTCGCGGCGGCCAAGGTCGCCTCCGGGTTCGAGGACCTGGTGGTGGCGGGTGGCGTCGAGTCGATGTCGCGCGTGCCGATGGGCTCCGACGGTGGCGCGTGGGCGATCGACCCCGCGACGAACTTCGACCTGTCGTTCGTACCGCAGGGCGTGTCCGCGGACCTGATCGCAACCCTCGAAGGCTTCTCCCGCACGGACGTCGACGCGTGGGCCGCCCGGTCACACGTCCGCGCGTTCGAGGCGCAGAAGGACGGCCGGTTCGAGCGTTCCGTGGTGCCGGTGATCGACCAGAACGGCACGGTGGTGCTCAAGGAGGACGAGACGATCCGTCCCGAGTCCACTGTGGAGTCCCTGGGCCGGTTGAAGCCGAGCTTCCAGTTCCACGGCGACCTCGGTTACGACACCGTGGCGATCGACCGCTACCCCACCGTCGAACGCATCAACCACGTGCACACGCCGGGCAACTCGTCGCAGATCGTCGACGGCGCCGCGGCGATGCTGATCGGGTCGGCGGCAGCGGGGAAGGCTCTCGGACTGACGCCACGCGCCCGGATCGTGTCCGTCGCGGTCGTGGGCACCGAGCCGACGATCATGCTGACCGGACCGGCGCCGTCCGCGCGCAAGGCGCTGGACAAGGCGGGGCTCTCGGTCGAGGACATCGACCTGTTCGAGGTCAACGAGGCGTTCTCGTCGGTCGTGCTGAAGTTCCTGCGGGACATGGACATCCCCGAGGACAAGGTCAACGTCAACGGCGGCGCGATCGCGCTCGGCCACCCCCTCGGCGCGACCGGCTGCATGATCCTCGGCACGCTGCTGGACGAGCTGGAGCGCCGGGACCTGCGCCGCGGCCTGGCCACGTTGTGCGTGGGCGGCGGCATGGGTATCGCGACGATCATCGAGAGGGTCTGAGATGCCTTTCCACTACGACAAGGACTCAGACGGCATCGTCACCCTGACGATGGACATGTCCGGCTCCGCCAACGTGATGAACACCGAGTACCAGGAGCTGATGGGCGACGCCGTCAGCAAGCTCGAGGGTGACGACATCACCGGTGTGATCATCACGTCCGCCAAGAAGACGTTCTTCGCCGGCGGCGACCTGAACGTGCTGATCGCGATCATGCCGGAGAACGCCTCGCAGGCGCTGGAAGGCGTCGAGGAGCTCAAGTCCCAGCTGCGCCGCCTGGAGAAGCTCGGCAAGCCGGTCGTGGCGGCCATCAACGGCTCCGCACTGGGTGGCGGTTTCGAGATCGCACTGGCCTCACACCGCCGGATCGTGTTGAACGACAACAGCATCCGCGTCGGCCTGCCCGAAGCCACGCTGGGCCTGCTGCCCGGTGGCGGTGGCGTGACGCGCATGGTGCGGCTGCTGGGCGTGCAGAAGGCGTTGCCGTTGCTCATGGAGGGCAAGCAGCTGCGGCCGGAACGCGCGCTGCAGGCCGGAATCGTGCACCAGGTCGTGGAGACGCGCGAGGAGCTGATCTCCGAGGCCCGCGCGTGGATCAAGGCGAACCCGGCACCGACGCAGCCGTGGGACGTGCAGGGCGCGGGCGTGCCGGACCTGAAGTTCGGCGACCCCAACAGTTATGGACTGCTCGCCGCGGCGCCCGCCGTGCTGAGCAAGAAGTCGCACGGCGTGTACCCGGCGCCGGAGAAGATCATGGCGACCGCCGTCGAAGGTGCCTACGTCGACTTCGACACGGCGTTGAAGATCGAGGGCCGCTACTTCGTGGAACTGGCCTCCGGTCAGGTTTCCAAGAACATGATCACCGCGTTCTGGTTCAACCTCAACGAGGTCAACGGCCGCGCGTCGTCGACGGGCAAGCGCGTCGCCAAGCTCGGCGTGCTGGGCGCGGGCATGATGGGCGCTGGAATCGCCGAGGTGTCCGCGAAGGCCGGCATCGAGGTCGTCCTGAAGGACGTGACCCTCGAAGCCGCCGAGAAAGGCGCTGGGGGCCTGGAAGGCGTCAAGCCGACCGACTCCGACTCCGACCTCGCGGGCTGCGACCTGATCATCGAGGCGGTGTTCGAGAACCGCGAGCTGAAGAACAAGGTGCTGGGGGCCGCGGAGTCCCAGGCGCTGCCGGACGCGGTGATCGCGTCCAACACCTCGACGCTGCCGATCACCGGGCTCGCCACGGCGGTGCCGGACGCCGAGCGGTTCATCGGCCTGCACTTCTTCTCCCCCGTGCCGAAGATGCGGCTGGTGGAGATCATCCGCGGCGAGAAGACGTCCGAGGAGACGTTGCAGCGGGCGCTCGACTACGTGCGGCAGATCGGGAAGACGCCGATCGTGGTCAACGACTCGCGCGGCTTCTACACCTCGCGGACGTTCGGCACGTACGTCATCGAGGCGATCTCGATGCTGGCCGAAGGCGTCGCACCGGCGTTGATCGAGAACGTCGCGAAGAAGTCCGGCATGGCCGTCGGGCCGTTGGCGGTCTCGGACGAGGTCACGCTGTCGCTGCAACTGAAGATCCACGACCAGACGGTCGCCGACGACCCGTCGCTGGTCTCGGACAGCGCGGCCTACGACCTGATCCGCGAGATGGTGGGCTTGGGGCGCGCCGGAAAGTCCACTGGCGCGGGCTTCTACGAGTACCCCGAGGGCGGCAGGAAGTTCCTGTGGCCGGAGCTGGCGACGCGGTACGTGAAGGCCGACGCCGGAGTGTCCGAACAGGACGTTCGGGACCGGTTGCTGTTCGTGCAGGCACTGGAGACCGTGCGGTGCCTCGATGAAGGTGTGCTGACGTCGGTGGCGGACGCGAACATCGGCTCGATCTTCGGGTTCGGCTTCGCGCCGTGGAGCGGTGGCACGCTGCAGTTCATCAACTCGTACGGCGTGCAGGCGTTCGTCGAGCGCGCGGACTACCTCGCTGACACCTACGGGGAGCGGTTCCGCCCGCCGGTCTCGCTGCGCGAGCGGGACAAGTTCTGACGTTTTAGGACGTTTTGGAGTTCTTGCGGCCGTCCCCAGGGCGGCCGCATTCTCTTTTCATGAAGAAACTGTTCACTGCCGTCGTGTCCGCTGCCGCCGCGATGCTGGCGCTGGCCGGTCCGGCCTCGATCGACACCTTGCTGCCGAGCACCGACACCGTGGCCGTCGGGGACACCTGGGAGTGGTGAGTCAGGCGCGGTAGGAACCTGGCGAAGACCCGGTCCACCGCTTGAAAGCCCGGTGGAAGGCGCTCGCCTCGGAGAACCCGAGGCGCAGCGCCAACTCCTCCACCGACTCCCCGCCCCGCACCAGCGACGCCACCGCCTGGTCGCGCAGCAACTGCTCGCGCACCTCGCGGAACGACGTCCCCTCCGCGGCGAGCCTCCTGCGCAACGTGGGCGCCGACACCCCCAGCTGAGCCGCCACCGCCTCCAGCCCGGTCACCCCGCGCCCGAGCAACCGCCGCACGTGCCCCGCCGTGTCCGCCCCGTGGTCCCGGCGCGACAACAACTCCGCCGGCGAGTGCCGCAGGAACCTCCGCAGCCCCGCCTCGTCCTGCACGACCGGCATGCGCAGGAACTTCGGGTCGAACGCGATCGCGGTGGCCCGCGCGTCGAACTTCAGCGGGCAGCCGAAGATCAGGTGGTACTCGGCCGCGTGCGCCGGTTCGGGATAGGCGAACCCGGCCTCCTGCAACGGGATGCGACGGCCGATCAGCCACGACGAGAAGCGGTGCCACAGCACGAGGAGCGACTCGGTCAGGAAGTGGTCGGGGTCGCCGGGCACGTCCAGTTCGAAACGGCCGTCGTCCAGCGACAGGTGCAGCGGCTCGTCGAAGAGCGCGTAGAAGGCGAGCCCGCGGCGCAGCGCCGACTCGAGGTCCGGGCAGTGCACGGCCAGCAGGCACATCATCGCGAACGTGCCGCGTTTCGACGGCCGGGGACCGAACCCCATGAACTCGTCGTCGAGAACTTCCCAGAGCGTCTGAATGAGCTTCGTGTACTGCGCGGGCGTGACACGCGCACGGTTGTCGGCGAGAAGACTGGCCGGAATACCCGCACCGCCGAGCACGTCAGACGGCGACGGGCACGCGCGGAGTGCCGCGCGCACGTAATGGATCGCCACGGTCCGGGTGTGCACGAACCACAGTAAAACGCCACCGGCGGTGACGCGGCTCCGGGGAGAGTTGGAGTCGCGTCACCGCCGGTGAAGGCCCACCCAGTGAGCCGTACTCCTCGCCAACAGGGCTTCCGCACGCCCATCGGCAAGGGACGATGTTGTGTCCGTTCACATAACGTTATGTGGTCTAGACCAAGAATGTCAATAGTGTGAACAGAGCAAGTCCGCCGCGATGTTTCACGCTTGTTCCAGGGGTGCTACGGCGAAGCCGGCCGAGAAGCGCTGACACCAGATCACCACACTCCGAATGGTCGAAACGTCCACGCCGGCAGGAATCTCGTAGACCTGGTCGCCACGATTTCCCTTCAACTTGCCAAGACTGGTGAATCCCTGACCAAAGGTTTTCTCCGACGCGCTGGACGCATGCGGCGAGAGATATACGTACAGGTCAGGCCCGTCGCTGGTGTCCAGTGCCGCGAACTGGACCGAATGCCCGCCACCAGGCAGTTTGATGAGGCTCGCCTTACCCGTGGTCGCGTGCTCAAGCGACCGCCACTCACCCGACGCCACCTCTTTGGCGGTTTCCGCCGGCTTCTCGACCGGCGCCGGAGCAGTGGCCTGAGCGGTCGTCTCCACGCTCGTCGACACAGGCGCAGGCGGCACGAGCAGCGCGTCGTGCGTTTCGCGGACCGTGAGCAGTCGCCACGGCTGGAACAGGTACAACCCGACCCCGAGCGCGACAACCAGCACGACTGCGACGGGGATCAGGAATCGGCGATGCGGCATACCGAAAATACTGGCCCAAACCGGACCGAAAAGAGCTTACGGAGTTGTTAGGGTCCCTGCCGTGGCGACACAGGCGAGGATCGGCCAGGCCGTGCTCGGCGTCCTGATGATCGGCTGCGCGCTGACCGGCCTGTTCCCCAGACCAGTGCCACTGCTGTTCGCCATCGCAGCAGTAGGCACAGCCAACGCCGCGTTCCCCCTCATGCGCACGTTCGGCTCCGCCCTACTGGGCGGCGTAGCAGCGTCCTCCATCGCCCTCTCCTCGGTCCCGTTCGTCACCTGCTCCTCAGAACGCTTCACCGAGGTGTTCACCTGCTCGGGTGACGCTCCGACGTGGCATCTGACCGGAACCGTGCTGGTGGCAGGCCTTTCCGGGGCCAGTTTGGTACTCGCCCGGATAACAGATCAGTGACGGCGATCACTCAACCGGGGCCATCAAGGAGCCGATAAGGCAAGCAGGTGAGCGTTCTCCTGCGACCGGAGTACCCGGTAATCTGAGCGTGATCGCCCGACTTCCAACCGTGAGCATGTGAGGAGAACTGCTGTGCGCGCACTGTGGGCCGCGGGTGGTTCCGCCGTGCTCGGGTCCGCGTTGCTCGGAGTGCTGGTGGGAATGGCGATCCACGGCGTGGCCGACGACGATCCGCTGAGCAGAACGCCCGAATCCAGCTGGACCACGTCCACCCCGAGATCGACCCAAAGCTCAACCGAAAGCCCCTCCGCCTCCACCAGCGCCCCGTCGAGCAGCCCAAGCAGCTCAACGCCAAGCACCCAACAGCCGAAGAAAACCGCCACCCCACCCCCAGCCGTGACGAACCCGGCCCCGCCCCCACCCCCGCCAGCCGAAACCACGACGCCCCCAACGTCATCCGGCTGGCCGTGCAGCCCCCTCAACCCGCTGCCGCCACCCACCTGCAAAAACCTGGGCTGACCAGCCCAAACGCAGGCTCACGCAGGGGTACCCCCTCGATTTCAGTCCCCCGCGACCCAACTTACTCAGCAGGTCTGACACTCCCGCGAGGCTCATCGCCGCGCAAAGCGCGGGCAGCGCAGCCCGCAAGGCTAATGGCAACGCCAGGCAGACCCCGAGGCTGATCACACGACGACAGAGCCGGGGACGGGCGGACCGCGTTGGACGCACGTGGGCAACGCCGGGCCGGGCGGACCACGTTGAACGCAGGTAGGCAACACCGGGCCGGGCAGACCACAAGGTTGACCGCTGAACGGCAAAGCGAGGGCCGGACTCCAACCGCAAGGTCGATCGCACGCGCACGACGGCATCAGGACCGACCTCAAGGGCTGATCGCACAACTGCAACGCAGGCGGGAGTCAACTCCCACGCCGATGCCGCAGGCGAGGCGACCCAAAGGCGAAGCCGAGGCGTCCTTAACGCTTGAAACAGCGCTCCGGGCGGGTCCCCGTCACGAGTCGTGCCTCAGCTCTTGCTGCACCCGAGGAGGGATGTCAAACGGACACGCTTTTCGTCCGTTTGACATCCCTCCTCGGGTGTGGCGCGCTCTGGTACGGCTTGTGACGGGGACCCGCCCGGACCGCACCACCTACGCAACGCAACTCCGCCCAAAGCAACAGGCGTGCCATCAACCCGCCCGTGGCGTGGTACCCCCTGATCAGATTGGCAGGGGTCTGGGAGACGGAGTCCCCCAGGGAAAGCACGCAAGGCGAACTCGCCGCCCGCAAGGTGACCAAATACGGACCAGGCGCGTCAGGCCGACTCGCGCCGCACCAACACCGTAGGCAACATCTGCTGCTTCCTCTTCACAGTCTCATCCCGAAGCAGCTTCATCAGATGCTCAACCATGTGCTTGACCTGCTCATCAGAATCCTGCCGCACCGAAGTCAACGGCGGCGCCGTGTGCTCAGCAATGGCCACATGGTCGTCAAACCCGACCACAGCAACATCCTCAGGCACCCGCCGCCCAGCCTCGTGCAACGACTCCAGCGCCCCAGCCGCCATCAAGTCAGACGCAACAAACACCGCGTCCAACGACGGCATCCGAGACAACAGCACCGACATGGCCTTGCGCCCACCCTCGCGAGTGAACCCACCGTCCTCAGTCAGCCGAGCAACCCCCTTGTCGTCCAACGACAAAGCGGCCTTGAACCCGTTCAACCGGTCAATGGCGGACATCTCGTCCAACGGCCCGGAAACGTGCACGATCTTCTTGCGCCCGAGCGACTTCAAATGCTCGGTGGCGAGCACAGCGCCGCCCTCGTTGTCGTTGTCCACGAGGTGCATCCCCCGCAGCGGACCCCAGGGCTTACCGGCGTAGACGACCGGCAGCGGGAGCTTCTTCACGATCGACACGAGTTCGTCGTTGCGGTGCGGCGCGAACACCAGGGCGCCGTCGACGTGGCCGCCGGCCAAGAAGCGGTGTGCGCGCGCCTGGTCGTCTGGTGAGTGCACCAGCATCAGGACCATCTGCACGTCGACGTCGGCCAGTGCACGGGCGCCTGCGCGGATCAGGCGGGCGAAGTGCGGGTCGTCGAAGATCTTGGGCTCGGGCTCGGAGAACACCACCGCCACGGCGCCGGTTCGGCGGGTCACGAGGGCGCGTGCGGCGCGGTTCGGCTGGTAGCCCAGGGCCGACACGGCGGCGTTCACGGCCTCCAGTGCCTCGGGGCTGACGCGCGGCGACGCGTTCAGCACTCGTGACGCCGTGGCGCGGCTGACCCCAGCCCTCGCGGCCACGTCCTCCAACGTCGGACGCGCGTGGTTGGACACGAGCACCACCACTCCTCGATGAAAACCTTTGAGTCGCTGGTCAGCTTAGCCGCAAGCGATCTCCGAGGAGGGTTTCCGCGCTGTTCATCGTGTTTTTTCAGCACCGACCGTTGCAATTGGCGTCTTCAGAGCGCGGCCGCGGGGTGCGATTGAAACGCGGAGCAGGCCGTCCTCCCGGCGTGTCGTGGCTTCCAGACCGGCCCTCGCGGCCGTCCGCACCAGAGCGCTTTCCGACGGCAGGCACCACGCCACGAGTTCGGTGTACCCGGCGGCGCGGGCGTCCGAGGCCAGTGCGCCGAGCAGGGCCGCGCCCACGCCTCGGCGTTGCCAGGCGTCCTCCACCAGCAGCGAGATCTCGGCGCAGTCCGGTGTGCCGGTGTGGATGAGCTGGCCCAGCGCCACCGTCTGGTCCGCGCACTGGACGAGGATCGTGGTGCCGCGCGGCGGGTTGAGCAGCCGGTGCAGCCAGCGGCGGGGCACGGTGCGCATGCCGGAGTGGTACCGGTTGAACATCGTCCTCATGGAACAACGGGTGTGCAGGTCGGCTACGGCGTCCTCGTCCGCGTTGGTGCCGGGGCGCAGAACCAGTGCTACGCCGTCATCGCTGAGCATGCCGCGCACTGCAGGCGTCGGTGCGGCCAGGAGGTCGAGCAACGCGTGCGCGCGGGTGAGTTCGACCTGGGTGAACCTGGCCCAGCCGCGCCGGGCCACCATGTCTCCCAGCTGGACCTGGCCGTCCCCCGCTTCGCCGTAGGTCACCGAGTCGGCGGCCAGCACCTGGCGCAGCGCCTCCGCGGTCCGGTCCGGATCTGACAGCGCCAGCTTGGCGGCACGCAGCACCGCCGTCGGTTCGTCGAGCAGTTCCTTCATGTCGGCCCCGGTGATCCCCACGCACTTGCCGCCCTCGCTGCGCACGGCCTCGACGAGGTCGGCGGGGAGCACGCCCTCGCCCGCCCGCACGACGATCTCGTCGAGCACTCCGCCTGGGACGGGGATCACGTGCAGCGCGAGGACGTTGCAGTCGGCCGCGGCGAGCCTGACGGTGACGCGGGCGAGCGCGCCGGGGCTGTCGCTGAGTTCGATGCGCATGCGCCAAGTCGTGGTCATGACGTCAAGAGTTCACGGAACTTGTTGCCGCGACGCGAACCACGGGTAAATCGATCGACATAGGGTCGCGGCATGAGGAGAACATTGGCCGCAGGCCTCACCCTGCTCACCGTCACCGCGCTGGCCACGCCCACCGCCGCCGCTCCGGAAGCGAACCGTCACGGCGCTCCCAAGCAGGCGTCGCTGACCAATTTCGCCTCGCTGCCCGCCGAGACCTACGTCCCGGGAAGCGAGCCGAGCGGATCGGCCCTCGGCACCACCCCGGTCAACGGTGTCACCCCGCCGTTCGCCGACCAGCCCGTCCAGGGCTTCAGCGGTGTCCTGCGCAACAGCGACGGCACCTACGACGTGCTGTCCGACAACGGCTACGGCACCAAGGCCAACAGCGCGGACTTCAACCTGCGCATCCACCGCATCGCGCCGGACTTCAGGTCGGGCAACGTGGACGTGCTCGGCGGCATCACGCTGACCGACCCCAACGGCCACATCAAGACCCCGCTGACCCGCGCCGACCGCGTGCTGACCGGCGCCGACCTCGACGTCGAGTCGTTCACCAGGGGCTCGGACGGCAGCTACTGGATGGGTGACGAGTTCGGCCCGTACCTGCTGCACTTCGACCGCGCGGGACGTCTCCTCGCCGCGCCGGTCCCGCTGCCGGGCGTGCGCGCTCCCGAGAACCCCGCCGGCAACCCGAACATCGGTGGCAGCAAGGGCTTCGAGGGCATCACGCTGTCCCCCGACGGCAAGACGATCAACGCGCTGCTGGAGGGCACCGTCGCCGGTGACACCCCGGGAACGCTGCGCCTCAACGAGTTCGACATCGCGTCCAACTCGTTCACCGGCAAGAAGTGGGTCTACCAGCTGGAGAACCCGAACTTCGCCATCGGTGACGCGATCGCGGTCGACGGCAACCGCCTGCTGATCATCGAACGGGACGGCGCGCAGGGCGTCGACGCGCTGGTCAAGCGCGTCTACCTGGCAGACAAGCGCGACCGGGACAAGGACGGCAAGCTCGACAAGACGCTCGTCGCCGACCTGCTGAACCTGGCGAACCCCAAGCACGTCGGTGGCCAGGCAGACCCGTTCCGTTTCCCGTTCGTCACGATCGAGGACGTCACGATCCTCGACGACCGCACGATCGCGGTGCTCAACGACAACAACTTCCCGTCGTCGTCGGGCCGCACCCCCGGCAAGCCGGACAACAACGAGTTCATCACCATCAGGCTCGCCGAGAACCTGCACGCCGACCCACGCGTGCTGCGACGCCGTTAACCAGGCCGGAAACAAGAGAGCGCTCTCACCCGCGGACAGAAGTATCCGCTGGTGAGAGCGCCAAGGCCCCCTCGGCCCGACTGTGTGCCAGCCAGAAGTTGAACTAAATCGCGTAGCCGTGCGCGGGAAGCCCGTTCTGCCCGATGATCCGGGACAACGTGGCCGCGCTTTCCTTGACCGTGCGCCGCTGCGTCTCGAAGTCGACGTGCACGATCCCGAACCGCTGCGAGTACCCGGCCGCCCACTCGAAGTTGTCGAGCAGCGACCACGCCAGGTAACCCCGGACGTCGGCGCCTTCGGAGATCGCCCGGTGCACCGCGCGCACGTGGTCCACCAGGTACTTCGTCCGCTCGACGTCGACCACGCGGCCCATCTCGTCCACGACGTCGGGGAACGCCGACCCGTTCTCCGTGACCACCAGCGGCACCCCGCCGGCGTCGCGCGACAACCTCACCAGCAGCTCGGTGAACGCGTCGGCGTTCTGCTCCCACCCGAACCCGGTCAGCTCGCCCTGCGGCGGCTGCAACGCCACACCGCGCAGGCCCGCGTGCGGTCCGGCCGGCACGAAGTCGGGGTCGGCGGGCGCGACGCGGGTGGGGTTGTAGTAGTTCACGCCGATCCAGTCGACCGGGGTCGCGATGGTCTCCATGTCACCGTCGCGGACCACGTTCGTCCAGTCGCCCAGCCACGTCGTGTCCTGCAGGACGTCGAGCGGGTAGCCGCGGCCGCAGATCGGGTCGAACAGGATGCGGTTCTGCAGCCCGTCGACCTTGCGAACGGCCTCCGCGTCATCGCCCCAGACGGTGCTGAAGTTCAGCACGATCGACAGCCGGTGCGACTCCGGTGCCTGCGCGCGCAACGCCTGCGTGGCGAGCCCGTGGGCCAGCAGCAGGTGGTGCGCGGCTTCCAGGGACGCCACCGCGTCGGTGATGCCCGGCGCGTGGATTCCGTTGCCGTAGCCCAGGAACGCCGACACCCACGGCTCGTTCAGCGTCGTCCAGGCCTCCACCCGGTCGCCGAGCCGTTCATGCACGAGGGCGGCATAATCGGCGAAGCGGTAGGCGGTGTCGCGGTTGCGCCAGCCGCCGAAGTCCTCCAGGACCTGCGGCAGGTCCCAGTGGTACAGCGTGACCAGCGGCTGGATGTTCTTCTCCAGCAACGAGTCCACCAGCCGGTCGTAGAACGCGAGACCGCGCTCCTCCACCGGCCCGCTGCCGCTGGGCTGGATCCGTGGCCACGCGACGGAGAACCGGTACGAGGCCAGCCCGAGCGAGGACATCAGGTCCACATCGGACTGGTACCGGTGGTAGTGGTCGCAGGCCGGGTCACCCGTGTCGCCGGCCAGCACCTTGCCTGGCGTCGCGGCGAACGTGTCCCAGATCGAGGCGCCACGACCGTCCGCGGTGGTCGCGCCTTCGATCTGGAACGCCGCGGTCGCCGCTCCCCACAGGAAGTCCGGCGGGAAGGTCAGCACCTCCTGCGCGACCTCCACGTCCGAGTCGGTCGTCATACGTTCACTTCCCTTGTGGCTTGATCCCTGCGGTGGTTCATCCCTTTAGGGCGCCCTGCATGATGCCGCCGACGATCTGACGGGACAGCAGGATGAAGATCGCGATCACCGGCAGCACCGCGATGGAGGCGCCGGCGAGCATCAACGAGTAGTCGGTGTAGTACCCGCTGGCCAGCGTCGACAGGGCCACCTGGACCGTCGGGCTGTCGTTGGGGTCGAGCACGATCAACGGCCAGAAGAAGTCGTTCCACGCCGTCATGAACGTGAACATGCCGAGCACCGCCGCCTGCGACCGCACGGCGGGGAAACCGACGTGCCAGAACGTCCGCAGCACCGAGCAGCCGTCGACGCGGGCAGCCTCGATCAGCTCGTGCGGAACCGTCTCCTCGGACGCCTGACGCATCCAGAACACCGCGAACGACCCGATCAGCACCGGCACGATGACCGCCTGCAGCGTGCCGTACCAGTCGAGGTCGGACATCAGCATGTACAGCGGGATCACGCCGAGCTGCGTCGGCACCATCGCGGTGCCGAGCACGACCAGGAAGAGCGAGTCGCGCCCCTTGAACCGCAGCCGCGCGAACGCGAAGCCCGCGAGCGTGCCCAGCACGACGTTCGAGATCGCCACGGTCGAGGCCACGATGAACGAGTTCTGCATGGCGAGCCAGAAGTCCACGGTGTCGAAGACGCGGGAGATGTTCTCGACCAGGTTCCCGCCGGGAATCAGCGGTGGCACCTTCTCGCCGAGAACGGAGTTGTCCTTCGACGCCACGATGAACGAGTAGTACAGCGGGAAGACCGAGGCCACCAGGACGGCGACCAGGAACCCGTAGAGCATGGGGCCTGCCTTGGCGTTCTTCATGCGATCACCCCTTGCCCGCGATGCGCCGCGTCAGCGAGAAGTTGATGGCCGCGACCACCAGGACGACCAGGAACAGCATCCACGCGATGGTGGCCGCGTACCCGGCGTCGAACAGGCGGAAGCCCTTCTCGTACATGTAGAGCACCAGCGTCTGGAACTGCCGGTCGGAGCCACCGGTGGAGTTGTTGGCGGCGAACCCCGGGTCGAACAGCGCCGGTTCCGCGAACAGCTGCAGACCGCCGATCGTCGAGGTGACGACGGTGAACAGGATCGTCGGCCGGATCGACGGCACGGTGATCGACCAGAACATCCTCCAGCGCGACGCACCGTCCAAAGTGGCCGACTCGTACATGTCCTTGGGCACCGACTGCATCGCCGCCAAGTAAAGCAGCGCGTTGTAACCGGTCCAGCGCCACATGACCATTGTGGACACCGCGAGGTGCGACGCCCACGTCTCCGCGCGCCAGTCGATGGGGTCGATGCCCACGAAACCCAGCAGGAAGTTCACGATGCCGAAGTCGCGGCCGAAGAACTGCGCGAACACCAGCGCCACCGCGGCGACCGAGATGACGTTGGGCAGCAGCACTCCCGCGCGCCAGAACGCCCGTCCTCGCAGCCCCCGGTCGAGCAGCGAGGCCAGGCCGAGCGCGGCCAGCAGCTGCGGGACGGTGGAGAGGATGAACAGGCTGATCGTGTTGAACAGCGCGTTCCAGAACTTGCTGTCGCCGAACAGCTCGACGTAGTTGGCGAGACCGACGAACCCCTGGTCGCCGTCGATCAGCTGCCAGTCGTGCAGCGACACCCACGCCGTGTACACCAGCGGGTAGAGCCCGAAGATCCCGAACACCAGGAAGAACGGCGCGATGATCAGGTACGGCGTGTACTTCGCGTCCCAGTTGTTCAGCCGGAAGCGCTTCGGTTCCGGAGAAGAAGGAACCGAGGCAGCCGGAGCCGCCTCGGTCTCTGTGCGAAGGGCCGTCACTTGGCGGCGTCCGTCGCTTCCTTCAACGCCTGCGTCCACGCGTCAGCCGCCGGCTGCTTGCCCTGCTCGACGCGGGTCAGCGCGGTGGCGAACACCGGTCCGACCTTCGAGTCCTTCGTGCCGCGGTAGGTCGGCTTCAGCGACTCCGCCGAGGTCGCGAAGATCTTGCCCACCGGGGCCTTGTTGAAGTACTCGTTGACCGTGGCCTGCACCTCGGCGTCCTGGTAGACCTTCGGCTGGCTGGGCAGGTTGCCGGTCTCCTTGAAGATCCGCTTCTGCTGCTCGGGGGCCGTCAGCCACTTGGCCAGCTCGTAGGCCTCCTTGGGGTGCTTGCCCTGCTTCGGGATGGCGAGGAACGAGCCACCCCAGTTGCCGCCACCGCCGGGCGCCGTCGTCACGTCCCACTTCCCGGCCGCCGCGTCGCCGGCACCCGCCTTGATCAGCGCGAGCGCCCAGGCCGGGCAGGTGGTGGTGGCGAACGAACCCTGCTTCAGGGCGACGTTCCAGTCCTGGCTGAACGGCTCCAGGGCACCGGTCTGCTGCTTGGTGCCGAGCGCCGCCGCCGTGTCGAACGCCGTCTTGACCTTGTCGTTCTTCTCCGCGATGTACGAGTCGTCCTTCGCGAAGTAGCCCTCCTCGGTCTGGTCGAGGATGGCCTTGTAGACGTTGCGGCCGGTGTCGACGAACTTCACGTTCGGCGTCTTGGCCGTGAACTGGTCCGCGACCTTCGAGTAGTCGGCCCAGGTCGGCCACAGCTTCGCGACGGCCTCGCGGTCCGTCGGCAGCCCGGCCGCCTCGAACAGGTCGCGGCGGTAGCAGAGCCCGAGGCTGCCCATGTCCGTGCCCAGCCCCAGCACGAACTCACCGCCGTCAGCCGTGCCCTGGTTCCACTTCCACCCGGCCCACTGGTCCTTGAGGTCCTTCGCCCCGTACTCGGCGAGGTTCACGAACTTGTCCTTGGAGGCGCGGAACTGCGAGACCACGCCCTCCTCGAGCGCGACGATGTCCGCCGCACCACGCCCACCCGCGAGCTGAGTCGCGAGCTGCGTGTTGTGCTGCTCCATCTTGACCTTGCGCTGCTCGATCTTGATGTTCGAGTGCGAGGCCTGGTACTCCTCGATCAGCTTGTCGTAACCGAAGTCGGAGAACAGGCCAAGCGACAGCTCTACTTTGCCGTCGGCCTCGGAACTCCCGCCGCATCCCGCGGCCAGAACCATCACGAGGGTCGCAGCGATGCTGCCGACCAGCCTTGTGCTCATCCGTCCTCCTCGACGACGCCGTGAGCGGCGCTTAACTGTGATGAGAGCGCTCTCACACTCAACTGGAGAGGCGCGGGTGTCAAGCGGTCGACATCGTTCCGTAACTTTGTGGAGACGGGCAACAAAAACCTGTGCCGGGAATTCGGCGCGTCCCGGCCTGGGCGGTCGCGGACCCCCGGAAACGACGAGGAGGGACGACCGGGCCCTCGCTCCGGTCGTCCCTCACCCCAGGTAGAGGGGTTTTCGGGCCGAAAGTGACGCGTGCTCTCGAACTTTTTTCGCGGACCCCGGTTGAGGAGGCGAACGGGCGGGTAAGGGGCCGGTTCGATAGGCCGAACGGACGCACAACGCTCGCCGCACGAACACAGCGGAGGCCCGGTGCCCCGACAGCACCGGACCTCCACCGATCCCCCGGTCGTGCGGCCCCTGTTTCCGCACTCCCGAACCCGCCTGGTTCGGTCCCCGACGCACCGGAGCCAGGCGGGGTGTCCTACGCCTCCGCCATCCCCGCGACCACGGAGTTCTTCGCGGCCCGGCGAGCAGGCAGAGCGGCCGCGATGATCGCCGCGACCACGGCCAGGCCGAGCATGACGCCGATCTGTCCGAACGGGATGGAGAAGCTGATCTGGAACTCCGAGTTGGAGATCGCCTCGACCAGCAGCCACCCGAACCCGGCGCCGAGCACGACACCCACGACCGCGCCGATCAGCGCCATCAGGATCGACTCGACCACCAGCATCTGCCGCAGCTGACCTCGGGTGAGGCCGAGCGCCCGCAGCAGGGCCGACTCGCGGGTGCGCTCCAGCACCGACAGCGTCAGCGTGTTCGCGATGCCGAACAGGGCGATGATCAGCGCCAGACCGACGAGCGCCCAGATGAACAGCAGGATCTGGTCGATCTGCGAGTTCAGCTCGGCCTTGGTCTCCGCCGCGGAGTTCAGGACCGCTACCGGCGACGTGGCGATGGCGCGTTCCAGGTCGGCGCGGGCCGCCGTGATGTCGGTGCCCGGCGCGAGCTTGACCAGCAGCTTCTGGTAGCCCTTTGGAGCATCCTTGAGCAGCCCCTGCGCCGCCGGCAGCGTCACGATGCCGGTGCCGTAGTTGTTGGCCTTGATCAGCGCGACGACCTTGAATTCCTTGTCGCCGAGCCTCAGCGACGAACCGATCGAGAGGCCCGCTTCCTTCGCGTCCTTCTCGCGCATCGCGATCTCGTTGTCCTTGAGAGGGGTCAACGGACCGTTGGTCGTGTCGGCGCGGACCAGCGAGCCGATCGCGTCCGACGGGTAGCCGGTCACGTAGGCGTACTGGAGCTGCGGCGACTCGGTCGACGCGGAGAGTTCCGGCGCGATCTTCGCGACGTTCTTCACCTTGGCGAGCTCGTCGGTGAACTTCTGGCTCAGCGGCTGGCTGTAGACGTTCGAGCTGACCTCGTAGTCGGCCGGGAACTGCGCGTCGACCTTCTCGTTCATGGTCTGGCGACCGCTGCCGGCCACGACCGTCACCATCGCGACGATGGTCACGCCGATCATCAACGCCGCGGTGGTCGCGGCGGTGCGCTTCGGGTTGCGGCCCGCGTTGGCCGAGGCCAGCTTGGCCGGGACACCGCGCAGCGCCTTGCCGAACAGGCGGTTGACCAGCGGCACGTACAGCGGGCCGAGGAGCAGGACCGCGAGCAGCAACACCATCGTGGCGCCGCCGGTGATGAACATCGCGGGCTCTTCCTTCTCCTGCCGCAGGCCGAAGTAGACGGCCGCGCCGCCGATCAGCGCGATCAGCGTCGCGACGACGATCCGGATCTTGCCGGTGCGGGCGACGTCGTCGTGGCTGTCGGGCTGCGAGCGCAGGGCGGCCACCGGGGCGACCTTCGTGGCGCGGCGGGCGGGCAGCACGGCGGACAGCACGGTCACGACCACACCGACACCGAAGCCGGCGGCGATCGTCACCCACGAGATCGGCAGGCGGATCTCGGTTTCGCCGCCGCTGGGGCCGCCGACCGAGCCGATGAAGGCTTGCAGGCCCGCCGACACGCCGAGTCCGCCCAGGAGGCCCAGCACCGATGCCGCGAGGCCCATGAAGACCGCTTCGGCGAGCACGCTGCGGAACACCTGCGAGCGGTTCGCTCCGACGCAGCGCAGCAGCGCGAGTTCCTTGGTGCGCTGGGCGACGAGGATCGTGAAGGTGTTGTAGATGACCATGCCCGCGACGACGAGTGAGATCGCGGCGAACGCGAGCAGAAACGTCTTGATCTCGCCGGCGGCGTCACCGACCTGCTCCAGCGTCTCCTTGGTCAGCTGCTCACCGGTCTGCACCTGGTAGCCGGTGCCGATGGTGGCCTTGATGTTGTCCACGAGCTGCTGCTGGGACACGCCGTCCTTGGCTACGGCCACGATCTCGTAGACGCGCTGCTTCGGGATGACCGTGCGCAGACCCTCCGGCGACACCACGACGTGATCGCTGCCGGACATCGAAAGGCTGCTCGCGCCCTGCTGGTAGGTGCCGACGATGGTGAACGCGTGCTCGGCGTTGTCCTCGTCGAGGAGCTTGAGCTTGTCGCCGACCTTGAGCTTCGCGACCTGCGCCGTCTTGGTGTCGATCGCGGCCTCGTCGGCCTTGACCGGGAACTTGCCTTCCTTGAGGTTGAAGTCCCGCAGCTTCTCCGTGGTGGGCAGCGGCTGGACCAGCGCGTTGCGCGCCTTGTTGTCGCTGCCGAGCAGTGCCGCGCTGCCGAACTCGCGGGCGTCCGCACCGGCCACGCCCTGCGTCGACCGGATCTTCTGCACGAACTCGACCGGGATGCCGTTCTCGCGGTCCGTGCTGTTCTCGGCCAGGTGCACGGCGGCGTCGACGTTGCGGGCGCTGCGGGCGAAGTTGTCCCTGGTCTGGGCCTCGACGGCGTCACCGAGAACCAGCGTTCCGGTCACGAACGCGACGCCGAGCGCGATGGCGATGCTGGACAGCACCAGCCTCGCCGTGCGGGCTCGCAGGCCCGCAAGGATGGTCTTCAGCATCTACCTCACGCCCCCAGGTGCGTGAGGGCGTTGACGACGGACTCGGTGGTGGGCTCGTGGATCTCACCGGCGAGGCGGCCGTCGGCCAGCAGCACCACGCGGTCCGCGTAGCTCGCGGCCACCGGGTCGTGCGTCACCATGATCACGGTCTGGCCCATCTTGCGGACCGACATGCGCAGGAAGTCGAGGACCTCGGCGCCGCTGCGGGAGTCCAGGTTGCCGGTCGGCTCGTCCGCGAAGATGACCTCGGGACGGGCGACGAGCGCACGGGCACACGCCACGCGCTGCTGCTGGCCACCGGACAGCTCGGTCGGACGGTGGGTGAGGCGGTCGCGCAGGCCGAGAACGTTGATGATCGTGTCGAACCACTGCTTGTCGGGCTTGCGGCCGGCGAGCTCGAGACCCAGCAGGATGTTCTGCTCGGCGGTCAGCGTCGGCAGCAGGTTGAAGGCCTGGAACACGAAGCCGACGCGGTCGCGGCGCAGCTTGGTCAGGTCCTTGTCGTTGAGCTTGGTGATCTCGGTCTGTCCGATGTGGATCGCGCCGCTGTCCACCGTGTCCAGTCCCGCGAGGCAGTGCATCAGCGTGGACTTGCCGGAGCCGGACGGACCCATGATCGCCGTGAACCGGCCGGCCTGGAACGCGACGTCGATGCCGTCGAGCGCCCGCACCGCGGTGTCACCCTTGCCGTAGACCTTCACCAGGTTGTGGGCCGCCGCGGCGGTCCGGGTGCCGACCTCGGACACCAGTGCAGACATGTCGCTCGCCTTCCTCACAGGGGATGTTCCTTGATGAGGAAGAAGCTATGAGTTCCCTGAGTACGCGGACATCAACTCCGCGACGCGTTGAGCATCAGCCTGAGGTATGACAACCGGCGCTATTCCAGCAGACCTCGGTCGTACGCGATGGCCACGGCCTCCGCGCGCCGGGACGCCCCCAGCTTGGCCATGATCCGGGAAAGGTGCACGGAAACGGTCTTCTCGCTGATGTACAGCTCCTCGCCGACCTCGCGGTTCGTGCGTCCGGAGGCCACCAGCCCGAGCACGTCGCGTTCGCGCGGGGTGAAGAGGTCGACCTGGTCGCGCACGGGCTCGTCCGCCCTGAGGGTGATGCGGGCCCGCTTCGCGCACGACGCGATGGCCTCGGCGAGCGGGGCGGCCTTGAGCCTGGTCGCCACCTCGTCGGCCAGGCGCAGCTGCTCGGCGGCCTCCTCGCGGCGTTCGGCACCGAGCAACGCCTCCGCGAGCCGCCAGCGGCACAGCGCCTGCTCGAACACGACCCCGTAGGCGAACTCGTCGACGGCGGCCTGCCACAGCTCCGGGTCGCCGGAACCGGTCAGCCGGGACTCCTCGGCCAGCGCACGGGCCAGCCAGGCCCTGCCTTCCGGCCCCAGGACGCCGGCGCGCGGCTTGCCGTTCTTCGCAGTGAGCCGTACGTGCTCGGCGAGCTTGTGGCCCTCCTCGACCGCGTTCTTCTCCGCCTGGGTGTCCCGCTTGCGGCGTGCCTTCGCGGCGATCTCCGTGTACGCCGCGATGCCGACCGCGCCGATCCTGATGCCCGCGAGCATCCAGGGACCACCGAGCTTGCGCGCCCACGCCAGCGCGTCCGTGACGCGTTCGACAGCCAGTTCCGGGCGGCCGCGCCACAAGGCGAGCTCCGCGCCCGTGCCACCGTTGATCAGCGCGATCTGGATGTCGCGGTGCCAGTCGCTGCGCAGCTTCGTGATGACCCGCTCGGACTCGGCCAGATCACCACGCGAGACGGTGAGGTGCGTGCTCGCCGACGCCAGCCGGGCCAGCACCGTCGACGACACCGACATGCCGGGCGGTTCGCTGGCCCACGCCGCGTAGTCCCAGTCGCCGACGTAGTAGTGCACGAGCACCTGGAGGATGCGGATCTCCAGCCCGAACATGCTCCACGTCAGGCCGGTCTCCTTGGCCCTGGCGCCCGCCAGGTTGAAGACGCGGGCGGCCTCGGCCAGTTCGCCCCGGTCGTAGTGCATGAGGCCGTAGTAGTACCAAGCCCTCAGCTCGTTGTTGAACGCTCCGACCTCGCGCGCGCACTGGATCGCGCGCTCGAAACTGGCCTTGGCTTGCTCTGGCTGGTTCGCGTGGTCGTCGAGGATCGCCAGGGTGCCCAGCCCGTCCGCGACCGCTCCTGGCGCGTTCGCCGTCTGGCCGTCCGCTATCGCGAGTTCGGCGGCTTCCCGCGCCGCGGCGTCCGCGCGTTGCTGACGCAGGGACGAAGCCTTGCCGGCGAACACACGGGCGCGGGTCGGACTCGGCTCGCGGTCCTGCACGAGGGCGAGAGCCTTCGCGAGGACCTCGAAGCCTTCCCGTTCGCTGCCGTCCAGGATGGACAACGCCTGCGAGAGCCTCAGCCAGATCTCGGCGGCCTCCTCCGGCGTCTGCTCGGCGCTGATGGCTTTGGTGGCGCTGCGGGCGAACGCGACAGCCCGTTCCGGCTGACCGGCCGTGCCGGCGACCCAGGAGGCACGCCGGAGCAGCACCGACTCGTCCACATCGGACGGACGATCCGCCTCGGCGACCGCGTTCCACAGGTTGAGCGCCTTCTCCAGGTACCGCAACGACTCGGCGGGCGCGCCGGCTCGTTCGGCCTCCTTGGACGCCTGGATCGAGGCCTTCAGCGCCTGCGGCAGGTCGTGGCTCTCGAAAGCGTGGTGGGCCAGCGCCGCCGCGGTGCCGCGTTCGTCCAGCCGCTGGGCCAGGTGGCGGGCGTAGGCGGCGTGCAGCCGAACCCGTTCGCCGGGCAGCAGGTCGCCGTAGACGGCTTCCCGGAGCAGGGCGTGGCGGAAGGCGTAGACCTCGTCGTCGTGCACGACGAGCAGGTGGTGCTGGACCAGCTCGCGCAACGCGGTGTCGAACGCGATGTCGGCCATGCCGGCGACCTCGTGCAGCCGGTAGTGCCGAACCTTGCGGCCCCAGACCGACGCGACGCGGACGACGTGCTGCGCCTCGGGACCGAGGCTTTCGACACGGCTGAGCAACACGTCGGCGAGCGCGGAAGGCAACGACCTCGCGTCGTCGCACGTCGCGACCGCGATGAGTTCCTCGGCGAAGAACGCGTTGCCCTCGCTGCGTTCCGCGACCTGCTGGACGACGTCCTCCGGCAGGTCGTCGCTGAGAGCCTCGACGAACCTGCGGGCGTCGGCGGCGTTGAACGGCGAGAGGTCGAGGCGTTCCACCGCGGGCAGCCGGACCAGCTCGGACAGCAAGGGCCGCAACGGATGGCTGCGGTGCAGGTCGTCCGCGCGGTAGGTGCAGACGACCAGCAGGCGCTGGGAACGCAAGCGGGACAACAGGAACGACAGCAGGTACCGCGTCGACGCGTCCGCCCAGTGCAGGTCCTCGACGACCAGCAGCACGCGCTGCCGTTCGGAGAGATCACCGAGCAACCCGAGCACGGCGTCGAACAGCTGGAGCTGCCCCACGTCCTGCTCGGGCCTGCGCCCCGGGATCAGGCTCGGTGCGATCATGCCCTCGGTGCCGGGCTCGCGTTCGGCGGGCAACGCCAGCTGCGGCAGCAACATCGCGAGCGCGGGCCGGTTCGCCGTGTCCTTGACGCTGCCGAGCGCCTCGGCGAACGGCAGGTACGGCAACCCGGTCTCGCCCGCGTCCAGGCACCGTCCCACGAGGACGACGGTGTCTTCCGCGCTGGCCGCCAGCTCGTCCATCAACCGCGTCTTGCCGACCCCGGCGTCGCCGGCGAGCAACACCGCCCCCGCGGTGCCCTCACCGGCCTGCGCCAGCATGGCGCGCAACCGGTCCAACTCGCGGTCGCGCGCGACCAACGGGATTCCGGAACCGAGGCGCGCCACAAGGGGCATGCTTGCACACGTCATGCCCTGGTGCCGCCGGGTTTCCCAGAGGTGCGGTGGATCACTCGCCGCAGCCAGGACGGCGCGCTGCCGTTCGACCGCTGCCAGTTGCACACGGCGTTGCCACGTCGGTAGTCGATTTCCGCCTTGATCGCCTCAGGGGTCCATTCGGTCATGGTGGAGAGGTTGCTGCTGAGGGACGGGGCAAGGCATCGGGTGATCGCGCAGTTCTGGGCCGCGAACCCCTTACCCCTGGCTTGCTGGCGTCTGCAAGTACCACCAACTGCGAGTTGGCGGTACTTGCAGACGCCATCAGCCGACCGTCACCGGGTCCCCCACACCGCCCGCGAAGCCTCAGCCGACCGTCACCGCGTCCCCGGCACGGGCCGCGAACCCCTTACCCGACTGTCACCGCGCGCGCCCGAGCCAGCCGGGCCCGGATCCCGTCGGCCTCAGGTGCGCCCAGCTCGGTGAACAGCGCCAGCGCCCGCTGCCAGTGCGCCGCCGCCCCCGCCGCGCCCAGCCGCTCGAACACCGCCGCCAGCCGGTCGTGCGCCAGCGCCTGGTGGTACGGCGACACGGCGTCGCACGCCACGGCCAGCGCGATGCGGGCCGCCGACAGCGCACCGTCCGTGTCACCTGTCTCCAGCAACGCCGTGGAGATGTCGACGTGGCAGGCCGCCTCGCCGCACTGCTCGCCGACCTCGTGGTACATCCGCAGTGCGACGCGCAGCCACGGCATGGCGTCGTCGAAGCGTTGGGTGGTCAGGTAGAGCAGGCCCAGGTGGTGGTGGGCGTTGGCCTCGGCCCACTTCGAGCCGGCGATGCGAGAGATCTCCATCGCCTCGCGGTAGTGGGCCTCGGCTTCCTCGGCCCGGCCGAGGTCCTGCAAGGTGCCGGCGATCGTGGTCAGGGCGCGGGCCTGCTGGTGCACGTCCTCCTTGCGGCGGGCCACTTCCAGGGCGCCGCGCTGGGCGTTCAGGGCCTCGTCGAAGCGTTCGAACTGCAGCAGGGCCACGCCCAGGTTGAACTGCATGACGAAGCGGGCGTCGTCGTTGTTCAGGGCGATGGCGGCCTGCAGCGCGGCTTCGGTGAGGCGCAGGGAGGTCTCGCGCTCGGTGCGCAGCCAGAGGTACCGCGACAACGTGTACGGCAGCTGCCAGGCGTGCACGTGCCAGCCGAAGAGCGAGGCGTGCTCGGTGGCGGCGATCAGGTTCGCGCGCTCGGCGTCGAACCACGCCATCGCGTCCGCCGCGCCGGACAGCGTCGGCACGTGGGCCGGACGGTGTTCTGGTGCCACCAGGACGCTGCCGCGGTTGATCGGGAGCATGCCGTCGGCCAGGTCGGCGCAGTGCAGGTAGTAGTCGAGCATGCGGCCCGTCGCGGCACGGCGTTCCGGCTCGGACAGTTCGCCCGCCAGCGTTTTCGTGTAGACGCGGACGATGTCGTGGGCCACGTGCCGGCCGGGTTCGCTGACGGACAGCAGGTTCGCGGCGGTCAGCGCGTCGAGGGCACGCGCCGCCTCCACCAGGGTGACGTCGCCCATCGCGGCCACCACGTGCGCGGTCAGGTCCGCGCCGGGGTGCAGGCCGACGATCGCCAGCAACCGAGCAGGCAACGCGGGCAACGCACGGCGTGAGGCGTCCAGGGCCGCCCGTACGGTGCCCTCACCGTCTTCCAGGCCGAGCGCGGCCAGCCGTCCGTGCTCGTCCTGCAGTTCCTCGACCAGTTCGGCCACGCGCAAACGAGGGGACACGGCGAGGCGAGCGGCGGCGATGCGCAACGCCAGCGGCAGGCCGTCGCACAGCTCGGCCAGCTCGCGCAGGGCGTGGGCCTCGATGTCCGACCGACCGGCGATGCGGCCCAGCACGTCGACGGCGGCATCGGCGTCGAGCATGTCCAGCTCGATCAGCTTCGCCTCGACCTGCGCGACCAGGCCCACCAACCGGCGCCGGGACGTCACCACCACGCACGAGGGCGCGCCCGGCAGCAGCGGCAGCAGATCGGCGGAGCTGCGGACGTTGTCGAGCATCACCAGCATGCGGCGGTCGGCCAGCAGCGTCCGCAGCAACGCCGAGCGTTCGTCCACCGAGACCGGCGTGTCACTGGCCGGAACACCCAATGCGCGCAGGAACCGGTTGAGCACCTCGCCGATCTCCAGCGGCTCCCGGTTCGGGTCGTAGCCGTGCACGTCGACGTAGAGCTGGCCGTCCGGGAACTCCTCGCGGACCCGGTGCGACCAGTGCAGGGCCAGCGCGGTCTTGCCGACCCCGGCCGGACCGGTCACCAGCAGCACGGGACCGTCGTGATCACGCAGCAGCACGTCCATCAACGCCAGCTCGGGATCCCTGCCGATCAACGCGACGGGCGCCCGCGGCAGCTGCGCGGGGATCGTCACCGGGGCGGGTTCGGGAGCGGACGCCTGCACGGGCACGCGGACCGGCGCGCGTTCGGGCTCGGGGCTGTCCCCGGCCAGCACCGCCTGGTGCACGCGGCGCAGTTCGGGCCCCGGCTCGACGCCGAGCTCCTCGATCAGCACGCGGCGGGCTTCCCGGTACGCGGCCAGCGCCTCGGCCTGACGACCTGCCTGGACCAACGCCCGCATGAGCAGCCCGTGGCCGCGTTCGCGCAACGGGTGCTCGGCGACCATCGAGGTCAGCTGCGAGACGAGCTCGGGGCCCTGCCCGATCGCGAGCCCCAGTTCGGCCCGTTCCTCCAGCACCGCCAGCCGGCGTTCGACGAGACGGCCGCGCTCGACGTCGCAGAAGAGCCCGGAGACACCGCCCAGCGGTTCGGCGCGGAACAACGCCAGCGCGTCGTCCAGCTCGACCGCCGCTCCGGCGAGATCACCGGCGGCGCGCATGCGGTTCGCGAGCAGCACCTGACGTTCGAACACGTCGAGGTCCAAAGCACCGGGCTCGACGCGCAACAGGTATCCGTCGCCGACCGACGTCAGCAGCTCGGCCGGCGCGCGCCGCGCACGGGTCGGTTCGAGGGTGCGTCTCAATCCGGCGACGTAGGTCTGGACCAGATTCACCGCACTCGAGGGCACGTTGTCGCCCCACACGGCCTCGATGATCTGCCCGCGGCTGACCGGTGTGTTGCGCGCCAGCAGGAGCACCGCGAGCACGGCGCGCTGCTTCGCCGCACCGAGATCAACCTCGTGACCTGCGCGAACGACCCGGAGAAGGCCGAGAACCTCGAACCGCAGGGGTTCCTCGCCGTGCGTCACCGACCTGTCCTTCGCCTGGTGGCCACCTGGAGCTTGAAGATCACTTCAGTCGGGCTCCAGTCGTGCTGTAGAAGGCATTCTTACGCTTAGCGTGTCCAACCAACCACAGACGGCGAGATCAACGGAAACCGGAGATCGAGCAGTCGGAACAGGTTGGACCGGACAGCGGAACACCCGCTGCTCCTCATGATCGACGTGGGTCGGCCGGCGTGCAAGGGGCATCCAGCCCGCGGCGGCGGAACGCCGGCCGGCTCACGTCCCCTAACGCGAGAAGGCCCGGCCGGGAATCCCCAGCCGGGCCTTCTGCGTGTCTACCGATCAGCTGACAACGAGCCGGTCTTCGCGGCGGCGAGGAAGGTCTCCCAGCCGGAGCCGCCGAACTTCAACCGCGCCCCGTCCGCGTTCTTGCTGTCACGGACTGCCGCACCGGCTGAGACGAGCGCGATCTCCACGCACTCGGGCCCACCGGCCGACGATCGGCTGCTCTTGCGCCAACGCAAGCTTTCCACTGTCTGTTCACTCCCGGTCGCGTCACGCGAGAGTGCGAGCGATCTCAGTGATCAGGGTTGCCGATTCCCGCGGGGTCAGGGCGGAACTCACCAGACGCTCGAACATCTCGGCGTAGGAATGGACGTCCGACTGTTGTTCCAGGTAGACGCCGCTTCTGGTGCTTTCGATGTACACAACATCAGGGTCGAGCTGCTCAGGAAAGCTCAGGATGACGAACGGGCCGTCCATCGCAGCATGACCACCGGCGCTGAACGGCACGACCTGCATCGTGACGTTGCGGAGCGCTCCGACCTCGAGCAGACGCGCCATCTGCGTGCGCATCACCTCGATGCCGCCGACGAGCCTGCGCAGGGCGGCCTCGTCGATCACGACGTGCAGGCGCAACGGGTCGTCTTCGCTCAGCAGGGCCTGCCTGGCCTTGCGCAACCGGACTCGCCGGTCGATCTCGGAGGTGCGCGAGTCCGGCAGCACCTTGGAGATCAACGCCCTCGTGTACGCCTCGCACTGCAGCAAGCCGGGGATCATCAGCCCCTGGTAGGTCCTGATCGAGTCGGCATCGGCCTCGTACCCCACGTAACGACCGGGCACGATGTCGCCGAACTCGTCCCACCAAGCCTTGCGACGGGCTTCCCTGGCCAGCTGGACCAGTTCGTCGAGGGTGGAGGCGTCCGCACCGTAGGCGGTGAGCATGTCCCGCACGTCACGCGGGCTCACCCCCACCCGCCCGGTCTCGATGCGGCTGATCTTGGAGGCCGAGCACTCCAGGCGCTCGCCCACCTCCTCGATCGTCAGCTCGGCCACTTCACGCAGGCGCCGGAGCTCGCTGACGAGCCGCCGCTTGCGCAGGGTCGGGCTGCTACCCCGCATGACACCTCCTGGGTGGCATCCACACTCATGGTCGGTCTCAGTTTGAGAGCAAAGGAGCGCGTCGCAAAGAGACGTCATCCATTCGTGTACTGCAACTTGCAGATCGCACGGAGGGCACGCCAGTCTGCATGGGCTGCTTACGTAGGGACTGGAGCTCTGAGCCTGATGGCCGTCACGGTGTTCAGCCAACTGGACAAGTCGCTGCACTCCCACCTGGCCACACTCACCGAGCTCGCCCAGCGCGGCGACGACCAGACCGCCCTCGTGCTCGCCAGGGTTGAGCTGCCGAGGGTGGTCGCGGTGGTCAAGGCGTTGCTGGACGAGCACCAGCCCGACGAGCACGGCCGGTGCGCCACCTGCAAGCGCGGCTGGTTCTCCCGGCGGATGCCCGCACCGTGCCGTGCCTACCTCTCCGCGCAGCTGATCCTGACCGTGGTGGGCCAGGAGACTTCACACGGCAAGCACCTGCGCTCGGTAGGCTGAATTTCGAAACTCGATAGTTCTTCGGAACTGTCGCGATGTGGGCCGGCTCCGCACCCCCCGACCGGAGCCGGCCCATCTTCGTCACTACCTCGCGTGACATGCCAGGTCAAGATCAACACGGTTGGCTGAAAGATCTGCCACAGCACCGATTCCGCCCCCATCATTGGTGGCGACGCGGCCTGATCTCGACCCACTTGCCTGTGCCGACACGGAGGTGTTCCCGTGCCGACCCCGCATGACCGCGCCGACGCGCTCGATGCCGTCCGGCCGCGCCGGATGCTGCCCTTAGAGCGCCGCTAGAGCGCTCGTCCCCAGCTCACTCCCCTCCCCTCGCCCTGTGCTGCCCGCACAGGGCTATGCCGCATTCCAGGAAGGAACTTCTCTGTCGTGAGCCATCTCCAGAAGTCCGACGCAGGCGATCACACCCCGCACGGTCCACCGCTGATCCTCCGGCACGACCTGCCCGCGAGCTTCGTGCTGTTCCTCATCTCGATCCCGTTGTCGCTGGGCATCGCGCACGCCACGGGCGCGCCGCTGATGGCGGGGATCATCTCCGCGGTCGTCGGCGGTGTGGTCGTCGGCGCGATCAGCGGGGCGCCGTTGCAGATCAGCGGTCCGGGGACCGGGCTCGTGGTGATCGTGGCCGGGCTGGTGGCGCAGTTCGGGTGGGCCGCCACCGCGGCGATCACCCTGGCGGCCGGCGTGCTGCAGCTGGCGTTGGGACTCACCGGGATCAGCCGCCTGGTGATGTCGCTGTCCCCGGCCGTGGTGCACGGAATGCTGGCGGGCATCGGCATTTCCATCGCCGTCGGACAGCTCGTGGTGGTGCTGGGCGGCACGGCGGCGTCGACCGTGCCCGCGAACCTCGCACAGCTGCCGGGAGAACTCGTCGCGCCCGCGTTCGGGCCGGTGGTGACCGGTGCGGTGGCGATCGCGGTCCTGCTGCTGTGGCCACGGGTTCCGCGCGCCTCGCTGGTGCCCGCACCCCTGGTCGCCGTGGCCGCCGCGACGGCGCTGGCGTTCGTGCTGCGCCTCGACGTGCAGCGGGTCGACCTGCCGGACAGCCACGCGCTGGTGTTCCCCGAGATGCCGCAGGGCAGCGCCGGTGCGGTGATCGCGGCCGTGGTGACCGTGGCGCTGGTGGCGAGCATGGAGTCGTTGCTGTCGGCGGTGGCGACCGATCGGCTGCACGACGGGCCGCGCGCCCGGCTGGACAAGGAGCTCATCGCGCAGGGCACCGGCAACGTGCTCGCGGGCGCGCTCGGCGGGTTCCCGATCAGCGGTGGCCTGGCACGGAGTTCCACGAACGTCGCGGCGGGCGCGAAGACCCGCTATGCCGCCATCTTCCAGGGCGTGTGGATCGCGGTGGCGGTGCTGGCGTTCACCCCCACCCTGGAGCTGATCCCGTTGTCGGCGCTGGCCGGCGTGCTGCTGGTCGTCGGGCTCCGGCTCGTGTCCATCAGCCGGATGCGCAACCTGTTGCAGCACCGGGAGTTCCTCGTCTACGCGGCGACGGCGACCGGTGTCGTCCTGTTCGGACTGCTCGAAGGCGTGGTCGCGGGCCTGGCGATCGCGTTGCTGCGCGCGTTGTACCGGCTGACGCACTGTTCGGTGCGTGTCGAGGGCAACCGGGTGTGCGTGCGCGGATCGTTGGTGTTCCTCGGCATCGGGCGGCTCGTGCGCGAGCTGCGCAGGCTGCCGCCGGGCCAGACCGTGGTGCTGGAACTGCACGTCGACTACCTGGACCACGCGTCGTACGAGGCGATCAACGACTGGCGCGAGGGCTACGAACGGCTCGGCGGCCGGGTGCGCGTCGACGAGGTGCACGACACCTGGTACGACCGGGCGAACCAGGGCAAACCGGGACGGCGCAAGACGTTGCCCGGCCCGTTGCCCCGCTGGTTCGCGCCGTGGTCGCACTGGCAGGGCACGCCGGAAGCGGTGTCGCTGCCCGCCCAGCGCTCGTCCGCCGAGAGCGATCCCATGATCCTGGGCATGCACGAGTTCGAACGACGTTCGGCGCCGTTGGTGCGGCCGTTCCTGCACGAGCTGGCGGTGCGCGGGCAGCGGCCGCAGCAGCTGTTCATCACCTGCGCCGACTCGCGCGTGGTGCCGAACCTGATCACCACGTCCGGGCCGGGCGACCTGTTCTGCGTGCGCAACATCGGCAACCTGGTGCCGATGTCGTCGGCGGACGACAGGTCGGTGGGCGCGGCGATCGAGTTCGCCGTCGAGGTGCTCAACGTGCGCAGGATCGTCGTGTGTGGACACTCCGACTGCGGCGCGATGAAGGCACTCGTGCAGGGATCCGCGACGCGCGGCTCGCACCTGCACTCCTGGCTGCGCAACGCGGAGCCGTCACTGATCCGCTTCCACGCGCCCATGTCTGAGGGGTGCGCCGAGCTGCCGGTGGCCGACCGGCTGTCCGTCGCGAACGTCGCACAGCAGCTCGACAACCTGCTCGGTTACCCGAGCGTGCGGGAGGCGATCACCGCGGGCACGTTGACGTTGAAGGGCATGTACTTCGACATCTCGAACGCCCGCGTGTACCTGGTGGATCCGGATCGCAACGGGCTCGAACCGGTGCCGTCACCCGCCTAGAAAGCACTGGCCTGGAAAACGCTGGAGCCGCCCCGGTTTCCCGAGGCGGCTCCAGCGCTCGATCTCAGAACGTCAGCAGGTGCCGATCCAGGAGCACTCCACGTCGAAGCGTTCCTGCGCGGGAACCTTGGTGCGTTCCTGCGCAGGAGCCTTGCGCTGCTGCGGCACCGACTGGGTCTGCGGTGCCGCCGCCTGGGTACCGCCATCGGAGGCCAGGCGCACGGCGATCCTGTCCTCGATGGACTTCGGGCTGTTGAACAGCAGAACGTTGTTCTGCACCAACGAGAACACCAGCTCCCGGCCCGCCTGCGTGGTCACGTAGCCGGACAGGGCCGAAACGCCGCTGAGCGATCCGGTCTTGGCCCTCAGGTTGCCCGCGGCCGGGGTGTTCTTCATGCGGTTGACCAGCGTGCCGTCGACACCGGCGACCGGCAGCGCGTCCCGCCACGTGGCGAACCACGGCTTCGTCTTCGCCTTGATCAGGATCGACGCCAGGAAGTCCGGCGAGAACTGGTCGAGGCGGGACATGCCGGAGCCGTCGAAGACCTCGACCCCGTTCGGGTCGACGCCGAGCCCCGACCACTTGGTGCTCAGCTGGTTGACGCCGTTGGTGAACGACTTGCCGGCCGACTTCACCAGCACCTCGGCCAGCATGTTGTTGCTGTCCTTGAGCAACGGCTTGATCAGCTGGCTCAGCGGCATCGACTGGTCGGACGCGAGCACCGCGGCACCGGCGGGAGCCGCCGCCTTGCGGACGTCGCCGACGACCTCGATCCCGTTCTCCCGCAACGCGTTGCGGAACACGGACGTGACCAGCCCCGCCGGGTCCTTCACCGACGCCAGGGCCGTCGTCTCGACGTTCGTCGAGCCGCTGACCCTGATGATGTTCGAGCCGTGGTCGCGTTCGACGCTGACGCCACCGTTTCCGGTGGTCGCCGTGCTGACCACGAGCACGCGGTCGTTCTCCGGCTCGACCGTGGCGACGACCGGGGCACCCGCCGCGGCGCCCGGCTTGACGCGCACGATCACCGTGCCGGCGCTGAACTTCGCGTCCGGCGACAGCGTCAGCGCGGAGGTCTCCGCGCTGTAGGAGAACGGCTCGTCGTCCCACGCCCAGCCAGAACCGTACGGCTGTGCGTCGAACGCCGTGTCGTCGATGACCAGCGAACCGCTGACCTTCGTGACACCGCTGTTCTTCAGCGCCGTCGCCAGCGCCGCGTACCGCGTCCTGCTCATCGTCGGGTCGCCGGTGCCGCGCAGGACGAGGTCGCCCTGCAACGTCGCACCGTTGCGCGTGCCCGCGGACAACAGCTCGGTCTTCCACTTGAAGTCCGGGCCGAGCAGGTCGAGCGCCGCCGTCGTCGTGAGCACCTTCATGTTCGAGGCGACCTGCTGACGACGCGAGCTCGTTCTGGTGTAGACGACGTCGCCGGTGTTGGCGTCCCGCACGACCAGGCCGACGTCGGCGCCGGTGAGCGCCGGGTCAGCCAGGATCGTGTCGAGATCGCGGGTCAGGGCCTCGTTGTCGACGGCCACCGCGCCGCCGCTGGACGTCAGGGTCAACCCTGCCGCCGCAGCGACGACCACCCCCAGAATTCGAAATTTCACGCTTCCACCTCTGATCGATCACCCGACCACAACGTGTGGAAGCTACCGGGCCGGTCGATGCGCCTGTACGTGTGTGCGCCAAAAAAGTCCCGCTGTCCCTGGACAAGCGCGGCAGGAAGACGCTCGGAGCGAAGTCCGTCGTAGTAGGCCAAAGCGGACACGAAACCGGGCGTCGGCACGCCGGATTCCACCGCGCGCACCACAACCCTGCGCCATGCGGCCTCAGCGTTCTGCACCGCGTCGCGGAAGTAGTTGTCCACCAACAGAGACGCGATGTCGGCGTTCGCGTCGTACGCCTCGCGGATGCGGTTGAGGAACTGCGCGCGGATGATGCAGCCACCGCGCCAGATCGTCGCCATCGCGCCGAGGTCGATGTTCCAGTCGAAGTTCTTCGACGCCTCACGCATCATGTCGAAGCCCTGCGCGTACGCGACGACCTTCGACGCGTAGAGCGCCTGACGCACGTCGTCGACCAGTTCGGCGTCCGGCTTCGCGACGACCTCGCTGGCACCGAACGCGGCGCGCACGGCCTTGCGCTGGTCGGTGTGGCCGCTCAGGCTGCGCGCGAACACGGCCTCGGCGATGCCGGTGACCGGGACGCCCAGCTCCAGCGCCTCCTGCACGGTCCAGCGGCCGGTGCCCTTCTGCTCGGCGGCGTCCTCGATGACCTGCACCAGCGGCGTGCCGTCGGCGTCGACGTGCTTGAGCACCTCGGCGGTGATCTCGACCAGGTACGACTCCAGGTCGCCCGAGTTCCACTGCGTGAAGACCTCGGAGATCTCGGCCGGCGTCTGCCCGCCGATGCGGCTCAGCAGGTCGTACGCCTCGGCGATCAGCTGCATGTCGGCGTACTCGATGCCGTTGTGGACCATCTTCACGAAGTGCCCGGCGCCGTCCGGCCCGACGTGCACGCAGCACGGCTGACCGTCCACCTTGGCCGCGATCTCCTCGAAGACCGGGCCGACGTGCTTGTAGGACTCCGCGGGACCGCCCGGCATGATGCTCGGGCCGTTGAGCGCGCCCTCCTCGCCGCCGGAGATGCCGGCGCCGACGAACAGCAGCCCCTTCTCCTTCAGCGCGGCCTCACGGCGGCGCGTGTCGTTGAAGTGGGCGTTGCCGCCGTCGATGACCATGTCGCCGGGCTCCAGCAGCCCGCTCAGCTCGTCGATGACGGCGTCGGTCGGGCCACCCGCCTTGACCATGATGATGATCTGGCGCGGCGTCTGCAGGCTGTCGACCAGATCCTGCAGCGTCTCGGCGCCGACGAAGTCACCCTCGTGGCCGTGCTCGTCGAGCAGGGCCTTCATCTTCGCGGGCGTCCGGTTGTGCACGGCGACTTTGAAGCCGTGGCGCGCGAGGTTGCGCGCGAGGTTGCTGCCCATGGTGGCGAGACCGGTGACCGCGATACGTGCTTTGCCTTCCGTCATACGCGACAGCCTGCCGTGTTCTTCTTGTTTACGCGAGACGTCACAGGGTGTTCTCAGACTCCGTTTTGCCAGGTGAACCGCGTCACGTGCCGGTACGTATTGCTAGGCGTAAGTTGGCTTCATGACGGAATTCACGAGCGTGGGACGCTCGGCGACCGACCGTGCCTCCAGGTACGGCTCGCAGCTGGTCAAGCACTTCACGCACAAGGACCTCGAAGGGTCCTGGGAGGACGATCGCGGTTTCGTCCGCTTCTCCGCCGGCCTGGCCGAGTTCACCGCGGCGGACGACGCGCTGATCATGCGCGTGGTGTCGTCGTCGGAAGAGGACGTGGCCCGGCTGCGCGACGTCGTGGAACGGCACCTGGTCCGGTTCGGGACGCGCGACGAGCTGACCGTGGCCTGGGACTCAAACGGCGAGAACTGACGCCGCCATCCCGATGAGAGCGGTCCCACAAACCCGCTCGAACGTCGCGCGGATCTTGGGCCTGCTCAGCAGCGTGCCGAGCTGACGCGCGGACGGCACGACGATCACCCAGAACGCCGCGAACACGCCCACCGTGACCGAGCTCAGCAGCGCCGCCTGCGGGAGTGGCGCGGCGTTCGGGTCCATCGCCTGCGGGATGAGGCTCAGGAACGTGAGCATCACCTTGGGGTTCAACAGGTCGCACAGCACACCGCGCAGGAACACGTTTCCTCCGGCGTGCTGTTGCTCGGCCGGCTTGCGCGCGGTCCTGAACGTCATGAAGCCGAGGTAGGCCAGGTAGAGCGCGCCGATCACCTTTACCACGAGCAACGCCGTCGGCACCGCGGCCACCAGGGCGCTCAGCCCGATGGTCGCGAGCGTCGCGTGCACCAGCAGTCCGGTGATCACACCGAGCGCCGCCTCGGTGCCTTTCCTGAGGCTGCGCACCGCGTTCGTCATGATCAGCACGAAGTCCGGCCCCGGCACGATCATGATGATCAGAAGGGCGACCAGGAACGACGTCCACGCGATGTGCATGAGGCAGATCGTCGTTCACTCGTTCGCCCGAGTTCCACCTGGTCAGTACGATGTTCGCTTATGCGCGAACAAGCCGAACTGGATTCGGTCGACTGGCACATCCTGGAGGAGTTGCAGAACGACGCCACTGTGCCGAACCGGACGTTGGCGGAGATCGTCGGCCTGGCGCCGTCGTCATGTCTGCAACGGGTCCGCAGGCTTCGCGAACTCGGCGTGATCACCGGATGCCACGCCGTCGTCGACCCGGCTACCACCGGGCTGCCGCTGGAGGCTGTGGTGGCCGTGAACGTGCGGCCGCACACCCGGCCGGTGGTTGCGGCTTTTCGGGCGTTCGTGATGGCTCAGCCGGAGACGCGGTCGGTGTTCCACGTGTCCGGGCAGGCGGACTTCCTGATCCACATCGCGGTCGCGGACTCCACGCACCTGCAGGCGTTCCTGATGGACAAGATCGCGTCGCGGACCGAGGTGCGGAACCTGACCAGTTCGGTGGTGCTGGAGCGGGTGGAGACACGGGCGCTGACGCCGCCGGCGAACCTGCGACCGACTCACCGGCGCCGGAAGGCTTGAGCCTCACTCCCAGCGCAGACGTTCGACCGTCCACGCTCCGATTGGGGACTGCTCCTGAAGCAGGGGTGTGATGAAGGCGGCGGCCAGCGGCGTGACACCTTCGAGGGTCCGATGTTCGGCGGAGAGTTCCTTGGTCTTGGCCGCCTCAGCTCGATAACCGGCCGTCCACGAGGGGTCCGGCACGGCGAACTCGCCGGGCAGAACCAGATGCGTGCCGGCCGCTGTGCGACGGCGCACCTCAGCGTGCAGCGCCTGGTGAGTGGTAGCGCCGTCCGGTGCGGAGTTGCACGCGATCAGCACCAGGTCCACGAGGTCTTTGAACCTCGTCGAGGGCACCAGTTGTTCGCGGTGCCGTTCGTACATCGCCGCGATCTTGTCGGCAACGTGGTCCTCGAGCGGCCACATGCGGATCTCGGGCCATGGGTTGGAGTCGATGACGAACGGCGACTCGAGTTGCTCGACAGCGAGACGGCCAACCGGGCGAAGTTCAGCAGTCACCACGTCGACGCTCACCGTGGACAGCTGCCGGAGACCGAACATGACCTTGAACCGCACCTTGCGGGACGGCCGGTTGGCCGCCGTTTCACGAGAAGTGTCGTGATGGTCGAACCGAAGATGATCGTCCAGTTCGATCGATGTCGCGGCGATCAGCGCTTCGACGGCGCCGTCCACCGTGGCGTCCTCGCTCACCCGCAGGAGGTCGACGTCGGTCGAGTATCTGGCCCTCGGCCATCGGACCAGCAGCGCCTGACCTCCCTTGAGCACCCAGCCGTCCCGGTCGGAGTGGAACACGCGAGCCAGCAGGCGGCGGTGGTAGTAGCGCTCGATGAGCTCGCCGGTGGGAACTCCGGTGAGCTTGGAGCTGTTGACCGCACGGCTCTTGAGCGAACTCGTGAACGCCTGCGGGCTGGAGGGTGGCTTCGAGGTCATGACGCTTCAGTTGGTTTGCGGTGAACGCGGATCGGAGATGGCCGGGTGACCAGGTCCTGGATCGACAGTCCTATCTGGACGAGCAGCAGCTCGAGCAGCGCCACGCCGGTCGGAGGCTTGGCGCCGTAGGACCGCGCGTGAGGCTGGATCCGCTCCGCCAGCTCGTCGAGCCGGACCTGCCCTGATTCGACCGCCTGACGGATGATCGTCGCGACGTGCCCGGCATCGATGTGCTGCCCGAGCAGGTCGTAGATCGTGCGCGACGGTGTGGTGACCGGTAGTCCGTTGAGGATCATCACGTCGGCGTCGGTGAGAACTCCTCGACGCAGTCTCACGTCCGGATCACGAGTAGTGCGCCGGCGCGGGACAGTGATTTCCACCTGGGCGTTCACCAGGTCGCCGAAGTTGTGCAGGCGCGCGGCGGACTGATGGGAGATGACACCACCGTCAGGATCGAGCTTGGGTCGTGCCCAGCCGACGACCTCAGGGCGTAGTGCCAGCCAGGCTGCTTGTTCGGCGCGTGCGTCTGATTCCTCGGCGGAGGTCGACGCGTACACACCGCGACGAACGCCCTCCAGGAGACCAGCCGACTTCAGCCGGTACAGGGTGACGTCGTCGACACCGCCGCGCAGAGCCTGCCGCGTCGTGACCATGCCCCACTGCCCAGCGGTGTACGTGCTGAGCAGTTCGAGAGCACGGACCGTGTCCATGCAGCAAATCCTACATCCAAATACAGCGTTTCCTACATCCTGGGTGTAGGAAACGCTGCACGTCGGCGACTCTCAGGCCTGTTCATCCTCGACCGAGGGCTTGATCACCCGGATCAGCCCCTCCTGCACCACCGTCGCCACCAGCTGCCCGTCCCGCGTGAAGAACCGCCCAGTCGCCAACCCGCGATTCCCGGACGCCGAAGGCGAAGCGGTGTCGTACAGCAACCACTCATCGGCCCGGAACGGCCGGTGGAACCACATCGCGTGGTCCAAGGAGGCACCGAGAACCTTGTCCAGTCCCCAATAAACGCCGTGCTTGGCCAGGACCCCGTCCAGCAGCGTCATGTCCGAGGCATAGGTCATGACGCAGAGCTGCAGCATCGGATCGTCCGACAGCTTGCCGTCCGCCTTCATCCACACCCGCGACGCGGCCTCGCCGGGACCGTCCTCACGCGACTCCCACGGCGGCTCCGTCACGTACCGGACGTCGATCGGCCGCGGGAACTTCATGTTCACCAGCGAGTAGCCCGCGACGGACTCGCTCCACGTCGGCAGCGACTCCGGGTCCGGCACCTCCGGCATCGGCGACGAGTGCTCGACGCCCTGCTCCTCCAACTGGAAGGACGCGGACAACGCGAAGATCGCCTTGCCGTGCTGCACGGCGACGACGCGGCGGGTGGTGAACGAGCGGCCGTCGCGGATGCGGTCCACCTCGTACACGATCGGCACGCGCGGGTCGCCGGGACGGATGAAGTACGAGTGCAGCGAGTGCACGCGGCGTTCGACCGGAACCGTGCGCCCGGCGGCCACCAGGGCCTGGCCGGCCACCTGGCCGCCGAAGACGCGCACCGGCGACTCCGCGGGTGACACGCCTCGGAAGATGTTCTCCTCGATGCGTTCCAGGTCGAGCAACGCGACCAGGTCGTCCACTGCGGATTGTCCACTCAAGCCGGACGGGCTCGTAGCGGCGGCACGGGCGGCCTCAGTCACGGCAGAACTCTCCTAGCACCGTCGGGTCTCAGCAAGGCATCGGCCCTGCTCCCTCACACGTCCAGTATGAGGGAGCAGGGCCGGCATCACGACAGACCTGGCTGAGAGCCCGAGCACTTACGCGTGGTCGTCCTCGCCCAGCCGGTGCACCCGGATGAGGTTGGTCGAACCGATGGTGCCGGGAGGCGATCCGGCGACGACGACCATGAGGTCACCGGCCTGGTAGCGGCCGATCTCGATCATGGCCACGTCGACCTGGCGGACCATCTCGTCGGTGGACTCCACCCGCGGCACCAGGAACGTCTCGGTGCCCCACGTCAGCGACAGCTGCGAGCGGACCGCGGGCTCCGGCGTGAAGGCCAGCAGCGGCAGGTGCGTGTGCAGGCGGGCGAGACGGCGGACCGTGTCACCGGACTGCGTGAACGCGACCAGGGCCTTGGCGTTGAGGCGCTCGCCGATGTCGCGGGCCGCGTAGGAGATCACGCCGCGCTTGGTGCGCGGGACGTGGGTCAGCGGCGGCACGACGACCGACTCGGTCTCGACGGCCTCGATGATGCGGCCCATGGTCTGCACGGACTCGATGGCGTAGCGGCCGACCGAGGTCTCGCCGGACAGCATCAATGCGTCCGCGCCGTCCAGCACCGCGTTCGCGACGTCGGACGTCTCGGCGCGGGTCGGGCGGGAGTTGGTGATCATCGAGTCCAGCATCTGGGTCGCGACGATGACCGGCTTGGCGTTCTCGCGGGCGATCTGGATCGCGCGCTTCTGCACCAGCGGCACGTGCTCCAGCGGCAGCTCGACACCCAGGTCACCACGGGCGACCATGACGCCGTCGAAGGCCAGCACGATGGCCTCGAGGTTGTCCACGGCCTCCGGCTTCTCGATCTTCGCGATCACCGGGAGGCGCTTGCTGCCCGCGCGGTCCATGACCTGGTGGACCAGGTCGATGTCCGCGGGCGAACGCACGAACGACAGTGCGATGAAGTCCACGCCCAGCGAGAGCGCGAACTCGAGGTCCTCGACGTCCTTCTCGGACATGGCGGGCACGGAGACGTCCATGCCGGGCAGCGAAAGGCCCTTGTTGTTGCTGACGGGCCCGCCCTCGGTGACCTCGCACACGACGTCGGATCCTTCGACCTCGACGACCACGAGGCCGACCTTGCCGTCGTCCACGAGCAGGCGGTCGCCGACCTTGGCGTCCTTCGCGAGCTCCTTGTACGTCGTCGACACGCGGTCATGCGTGCCCTCGACGTCCTCGACGGTCACGCGGACGATGTCGCCGGTGTTCCAGTCGACCGGACCCGCGGCGAAACGGCCGAGGCGGATCTTGGGGCCCTGGAGGTCGGCGAGGATGCCCACGGCGCGGCCGGACTCGTCGGCTGCCGCGCGGACCATGTCGTAAACCTGCTTGTGGTCGGCATGGCTGCCGTGGCTGAAGTTCATCCTGGCCACGTCCATACCGGCCGCTACCAGGTCACGGACCTTGTCCGGCGTGCCAGTGGCGGGACCGAGGGTACAGACGATCTTTGCGCGTCGACTCACGTCTAGAGAGAGTAGACCTCGTTCCTGGACCGATCCCGAACTACTCCTCGGTAATGTTTTGACCATGGGTCGAGTACTCCCGTTCGTGATCGCGGCGTTGCTCAGCGTCGTCGTGTTGTTCACCCCCGAGTCAGGTGTGCCGACCGCGCCGCCCGGTACGGACAAGGTCATCCACACGCTGTTGTTCGCGCTGCTGGCGTTCACCGGGCTGTACGCGAAGATTTCTCGCATTTTGCCGCTGCTGGTGGTCTACGCGGGCGTCTCGGAGGTTCTCCAGCAGGTCATCACGCCTCTGCACCGCAGTGGTGACGTGCTCGACGCGCTGGTGGACGTGCTCGGCATCGGCCTCGGCTGGGCTATCGCCGCGGCGATTCGCTCACGCCGACGTGGTCCTCGCACCACGAGTTGAAGTCCTTGAGCTGCCGCCACGCCTTGCGCACCCGGTCCAGGCACTCCACCTCGTGCAGCACGTCGTCCGGCCCCCAGACCTTGCGCACGTAGATCGACCGGTGCTTGAGCAGGTCGAGGTGCGGGTGGTCGTCGTCGAACCCGCGCGGCTTCGACTTCATCACGTCGCCCGCCAGCTGCCAGCCCTGCTTGACCAGCTTGTCCACGATCTTGCGCAACAGGACACCGTGCGCGCCGACCGAGGCCCGGTAGCGGGCGAGCTGGTCGGAGGCCATGTGGAACGAGCCGCCGCCGGTCATCAGTCCCTCGGGGCTGAGCTGCACGTAGTACGCGCCTCCGCCACGGCCCTTCTCGATGACAGCGCCGCAGTGGTCCTTGTACGGCGTCTTGTCCTTGGCGAACCGCACGTCCCGGTACGGCCGGAACACCTTGCCCTCGCCGAACTCCTTCTCCAGCGCGGTGAGCAGGGCCTCCATCGGCGCCCGCACGTCGCGCAGGTACGTCTCCTTGTTGTCGTCCCAGTACGCCTTCGAGTTGTCGAGGACCAACCCGTCGTAGAAGTCGATGGCGTACTCGCCGAAACCGCTGAATGTCACCGAGTCAGCCTAGGCCGATCGCCCATGCGCGTGAAAATTCGTTTGAGGACACACAATCAGGGCCATAATGCGACGAATGGCCCGCCGTATCAACGCGCTCGCGACCTGGCTTCACCAACTCGAGCCGGACGAGGTGGCCGCGATACTCCTGCACCGCCGCGACGTGGCGGACCGTCATCTGCGGACGCTGAAGGACCTCGCGACGCAGCTCACCGACTCCGACTCCGTGCACGCCGTCGAGGACACACTGGACCAGGGCGCGCTCGACGTGCTCGGCGCGATCGTGGCGCAGAACAACACGGGGACGATCGACACGATCTGCACCGAGCTGCGGTGTTCGGCGGCCGACTTCGAACGGGCTTTCGGGCAGCTCAAGGAACGTGCGCTGGCGTGGCCGGCCGGACCGAAGCTCATCGCGGTGAACTCGGTGCGGACGAACGGCGCCGTGCGCGGGCAGTTGACGTTGCGGCCGAAGACGCCGTTGAGGCGCAAGGCCTCCGCGACCTCGCCGATCGTGGCCGCGATGTCCACTGTGGACGGTGTAGCGCGGCTGCTGGCGCACTGTGAACAGGACAGTTTCGACGCCCGCTACACCGGTGGCGTGGCGACGGTGGAGATCCGCAGGGTCGCACGGGCCCTCAGGGTCGCCGACGGCGTGCTGCGGCTGTGGCTGGAGCTCGCGGCCGAGGCACAGCTGGTCGGGGTCGAACGTGCCCGGCTGCTGCCGACCAGGCAGGCCGACGACTGGCTCGACTCGCAGCCGGGCATCAGGCTCGCGGCGCTGGTCAAGGCGTGGCGGCGGATGGACTGGCGGCCAGAGCCGGATCAGGCACGGGCGGCGTTGCGCGACTACACCGGCTCGGCGGGCCTCGCGCTCCGGCAGTCGGCGCTGGCGCGGTTCTCCGCCCAGGAAGCCTTCGTGAACGTGGACGAGGTGATCACGGACCTGGTGTGGTCGCGCCCGGCGGTGCACGACGCGCGGGCGACGGCGGCGGTGATCAGCGAGATGGAGTCGCTGGGGCTGGTGGCCGGCGGTGCGCTCACGCCGTTGGGCGTGGCGGTGCGGAACGACGGGGACGTCGAGGCGGCCGCCTCCGAGCTGATGCCTCAGGCCACCGAGAAGGCCGCGTTCCAGACGGACATGACCGCGGTGGTGAACGGGCTGCCGTCACCCTCGCTGAGCGCGACGCTGAACCTGGTGGCGGACCTGGAGGACAACGACGCGGCACGGGTGTGGCGACTGTCCGCCGGGTCGATCCGGCGCGCGCTGGACACGGGACTGTCCGCCGACGAGGTGCTCTGGCGGCTCGGTGTCGTGTCGGAGGCGCCGTTACCGCAGGTCATCGAGTACCAGGTGCAGGACGTGGCGCGGCGGCACGGGCAGCTGACGGTCAGTGACGTGACGAGTTGCGTGCGGGCGGAGGATCCGGCGCTGCTGCAGGAGATCGCCAAGTCGAAGCGGCTGGCGTCGCTCAAGCTGCGGTTCCTGGCGCCGACCGTGCTGGCGTCGGCCCAGCCGATGGCGGAGACGCTGGCGGCGTTGCGCCGGGCCGGGTACGCGCCGACCGGACTGGACGCCAGCGAGCAGTCCATTGTGGAGCGTGTGGAACGGCTGCGGGCGCCGGCACGGGGCGAACGCCGTCAGGACAGGTGGTGGCGGGCCGAGCTGGACGACCTGGAGCTGACCCAGCTCGCGATCCGGCTGGTCGAGCAGGAAAGGCCGAGCGCCGGCCGGGGCACGCCGCGGGCCAGCGCGGCGCGGATGCTGCGCGACCAGAACGTCTTCCTGCGCGACGAGGAGGTGATGATCCTGGCGTCGGCACTGGTCAGCGGTGATCGCGTCGAGATCGGGTACGCGAGCGGCCCGCGCAAGATCGACACCTACGTGATCCTTCCGACCAAGCACCTCGAAGGCGTGCTGACCGCGGACTGCGAGGACGGCTCGACCAGGGAGTTCGACATCGGGCACGTCCGGAAGGTCTCCCTGCCGGTATGAACAGCTGGTGAAGTCCGGCCGGCCGCGGTGATCACGAGCTGATACTGGACGGGTGGCCGATCCGTTTTCCGCCGGACTGCTGATGGTGCTGGAGACCGTGCTGGAGCGCGTGCTGCTCGGTCTCTTCGACGTGATGCACAAGGGCGCCAGGAACAAGAAGCGCCAGCGTGAGCTGACCAGGCCGGGACCGCTGGTCGAGCGAGTGAGCGCCGAGCTTGCCCGCGGCGAGCTGAGCGCGGTCGAGCAGCACGAGTGGCAGGCCGCCGTGGACGCGGTGCGCGAGTCCATCGAGGCGTCGCTGCCGTTGCGCGAGGACGAGGCGCTGCGGGTGATGCTGACGCCGGAGTCGCTGCGGACTTACGTGCTGTCCAGGTCGGAGAAGATCCGTCGGGCGGCGGGCCTGTCCGACCACGCGTCGGCGGTCTACGACGCGGTGCTGATGCGGGTCTGCGGTGCCGTCGTGGAGCTGGTGTGGTCGCAACCGGAGTACGCGCGGCGGCTCGCGGTGGAGATGTTCCGGATCAGTCGCTCGACCGCGGACGCCGTGGCGCGCCTCGCCGACCAGCAGCAACTGGCCCTGACCTCGTCACATCGTGACTTCGAGGACCGTTATGCCGACCAGGTCGCGCACTCGCTGGGCGGGCTGGAGCTGTTCGGGGTGTCGCGCGGGCGGGCGCCACGGCGGCAGTCGTTCGACAGCTCGTACGTGTCGCTGGCGGTCGCACGGGTCGGGGACACCGACGAGCTGACCGGCGCGGGACTGCCGGTGGCGGCGGCGCTTGCGGACGCGACTCGGGTGCTGATCAGGGGTGGTGCGGGCGCGGGCAAGACGACGTTCCTGCGCTGGCTCGCGATGAACGCGCTGGGCGAGACGCGGACCTCGGGCAACGAGTGGCTCGGGCTGGTGCCGTTCTTCGTGCCGCTGCGGCAGTACACGGCGCTGCCGAAGCCGGAGGAGTTCATCTCGTCGACCGCCTCGATGATCGAGGAGGAGAAGCCCGCGGGATGGGTCACCGCGCGGCTCAAGGAAGGGCGCGCGCTCGTCCTCGTGGACGGCGTGGACGAGCTGGTGTGGGAACGGCGTGCCGAGGCACGATTGTGGCTCGAACAGCTCGTGAACGCCTATCCGGAGGCGCGGTACGCGATCACCACCCGCCCGGCGGCGGTGCCCGAGGACTGGCTGGAGGACGTCGGCTTCACCGCGTTCGACCTGTTGCCGTTGAGCGACAAGGGTGTGCGCGACTTCGTGGAGGCCTGGCACACCGCGGCCCGCGACGAGCCGGGGCTGACCCGGGACGCGCGGGTGTGGCTGACCGAGTGCGAAGCTCGGCTGGTGGCGACGCTCGCGAAGCGGCCGGACCTGCGGCGGCTGGCGTCGAGCCCGTTGCTCGCCGGGTTGCTGTGCGCGTTGCACCAGGACCGGAACATGCACCTTCCGCGCGATCGGCGGTCGCTGTACGAGGCGGCGCTGGACCTGTTGCTGGTGCGGTGGGACGAGGACCGCGGGCTGGCGCTGCCGTCGTTCTCCAAGGAGGAGCAGCTCGTTCTGCTGCAACGGTTCGCGTACTCGTTGGTGCGCAACCGGGAGCTGATGGTGCCGCGAGAGGAAGCCGTGCACCGGCTCGGGAACGCGATGCGCGGGTTGCGGTCGCACGACATCGACGCGGACGACGCGATGCAGCGGTTGCTCGAACGGGCCGGGTTGCTGCGCGAAGTCAGCCAGGACCGCGTGCAGTTCGTGCACCGGACGTTCCGCGACTACCTGGCGGCCAAGGAGGTCGTCGACGCCGGCGACCTGAACCTGTTGGTGGACAGGGCACATCTCGACGAGTGGCACGACGTCGTGGTGATGGCCGTCGCACACGCCCGGCCGCGCGAACGAGCCCGCGTGCTGATGGACCTGTTGGCGGGCAACGACGACACGCGCAAGGACGAGCGCGGCCGGGACAAACTGCGGCTGCTCGCGCTGGCGTGCCTCGAACAGGCCGACGTGATCGAACCGGAGACGGCACGGGCGCAGGTCACCCAGGCCGCGGCCTCGCTGATCCCGCCGAAGAGCTTCGCGCACGCCGACGCGCTGGCCGAGGCCGGTTCGTTCGTGGTCGACCTGCTGCCAGGGCCCGAGGCCGCGGGAAACACGGCCGAGGCCGCGTACATCGTGCGGACGCTGGCCAACATCGGCGGCGAGGGCGCGTGGGAGCGGATCGCGGAGTTCGTCGCGGTGGATCACGTGATGGTCATCGACGAGCTGCTGCGGGCGTGGCGGAACACGCCGGACGCGGAGAAGTACGCCAGGGCCGTGCTGTCCAAAGTGGACTTCGGTGACCGGCGGGTCGACGTGCGGGGCTGGCACCGGATCCAGTTCATCATGCACCTGGAGAGGCTGCGGCACGTGCGGTGCATCGGCAACATCAACCCGCTCGACCCGCTGGGCGCCATGCCGTCGCTGCACCGGCTGGAGCTGTGGCAGAACGAGGTCATGCGTGACCTCTCGCCGCTCGCGGAGTCCCGGTCGCTGAAGGAGCTGCACCTGAGCCGGTGCCGTCCGCTCGGGCGGATCGACCTGACCCCGGTGAAGGACCTCGACGAACTGCACCTGCACTTCAGCCGCGTCGATCTCGCGTCACTGGCCGGCGGCCTGGTGCGGCGGCTGCAGATCCGCGACTCGGCACTCGACGACGGGCTGGGCGCGTTGCCGCGGCTGCCCGCGTTGCGCGAGCTGGCGATCGACCACCGCCCGCCCTACTCACTGGCGGGGCTGGAACGGTGGCCGACCGTTCTGGTGCTGGAGGTGTTCGGCGTGCCGGCCGCGGACGACCTGCGCGTGCTGCCGAGGCTCGAACACGTCGTCGTGCACCAGCCGGAATCCCTGGCCCGGCTGGAGGAGCTCCGTCAGGAACTACCAGGGGTCCGCATCACCACCTGATGTCGGAGAGGCTGTCCAGCGGCTTGCGTTCGGACTCGTCGAGCAGCTGCACCGACGCGGTGTCGGCCGCGTGCAGCTCGGCCGGGAAGGTGAAGCTCACGCGCTTCTCCAGCTCGGCCACCGACACCTGGAACACGCGGAACTCGTCCAGGTCCAGCGCCTCGGCCAGGACGAGGTTCTGCGTGAGCAGGAACGCGCTGCAACGCAGCTCGCCGTCCACCACGAACGCGATCGCCTTGTAGAACTCACGCGGGATCGGGACGCTGCGGAACACCCTGTCGTCGGCGTTGAAGACGGGGCCGCCGTAGACGCTGACCTTCAGGTTGTCGACGTCGACGTCCGAGAGCACGGCGTCCTCGAGCCGGCCCCAGAGCCCTTCCTTCGTGCTCTGGTTGAAGTCGTCCATCTGCGGCGTGATGTTCGTGAAGAAGAACGAGTCCTTGTTCGCCTTCTGCGCCTCCGCCTTCGGGCCCCAGCACAGGTCGGCGCGCCGGGCGAGGTGGCCGCGGTCGAGCCTGTTGTCCCGGTAGAGCTCGTCGCCGGTCTGGAACTCGGCCGGGATCCTGGGGTCCTTGATGAAAGGGATGTTGCTGCGGCTCAGGGCTTTCATCTCGCCGCCGTCGATGTTCCACGCGACCCAGATCGCGAACTTGCGCGACTTGCTCTGCGCGAGCGAGAAGTGCGTGTAGTCGATCGTGGTCGAGCCGGCGAGCTCGACCGCGTCGTCGGCCCCTGACTCGGTCAGCACCGGGATCCCGGCGGCGGTGCCGAGGAACTTCGCGTCAAAACCTGCGCTGGTCATGTGTCGCCCCCTACTGGCTCATCTTCTGGGTCGACACATCTCATCGGACCGTTAGCCGGATACACCCGAACGGCCCAGTGTTCATCCGCTCTTCTTGACCAGTTTGCCGTCCGGGGCGATCGCGAACCACTCGTCGTCGACGCCCTGGCCGTTCAGGTCACCGGGCACCTGGTCTCCCACGTAGTAGTAGAGCGGCCACTTTCCGTAAACGGCCTGTGAGCTCTCCTCGACCTGCGAGACCAGGCTCGTGTCGGCACCTTCCTTGGCATCCACTTTGGACTGTGCGGTGAGCGCGGGCCACACGGCGATGCAGTCGGCGTCGCACGCGCTGGACTTGTTCTCATCCTTGGTGAACGCGTAGAGCGTCCGTCCCGTTTGGTCGACCAGGACCGGCCCGAGTTCGGTCTGCGCGATCTTCACCTCGGCCTTGACCGGCACCTCCTGCTGCGAGTTCTGTTGCGGCGCCTCGTTTCCGCAGGCAGCGAGGCCCGCAAGCAGAACCGGAAGCAGCAGAATCCCCATACGTGCACGCATCTTCGTCTCCAATGTGGTCGTCCCTGTTCCGGCGTCTACACGTACCGAGACGTCGTTCGGTTCACCAACGAACTTGTTGAACCGAATCCGATCCACATCCGTGTTGGTGGCGTCGGGTCCGCCAGACCCCCCGACTCCCACTGAGGAGCCTTGGAGTACATCCCATGTCTGCCAACAAAACTGTCGCTGCCGCATGCCTTCTGGGCGCCGCGGCCGCACTGGGTGTCGTGACGCCGGCGTCCGCTGCCCAGGACGCCGTGACCGTGAAGATCACCAACCAGGCCGGTTACGAGGCCACGTTCTGCGCCGCCGACGTGCTGGAAGGTCGTTGCCTGGACGGCGCGAAGAAGGGCGAGTCGCGCACGTTCACCGTGAAGCCCGGCAAGGGACCGATCGAGGTCCGCGTGGTCGTCAAGAACGGCGGCTCGGCGTTCCAGAACTTCACCCCTGACGGCGCCACGCTGAACATCGACGCAGGCGGTTCCGCCGACAAGCCGACCGCCACGAAGGCCGCGGGTCACGGCGGTGAGCACGGCGGCCACAACCCCGCGCCCACCACCCCGGCGCCAACGCAACCCGACCAGGGCAAGCCCGCTCCCGCGCCGGTCAAGGGCAAGCCGATGTTCTTCTCGGCCGACCTGGACGGCAAGCAGGAGGTCCCGACCCCCGGCGGTCCCGCCGTGGGCGACGCGGACGGTTCGGCCAAAGCACTGGTCGAGGTCCGCGGCGACCGCGTGACGTTCGCGGTCGAGTGGAAGAAGACCGCCCAGCTCACCCTCGGCCACATCCACCAGGGCGCGGCCGGCCAGAACGGCCCGGTGAAGGTCAACCTCTTCACCACCCCGATGCCGGAGACGCTGTCCGCGGCCGCCGGCCAGACCGTGATCGACCCGAAGCTCGCCGACGACATCCGCAAGAACCCGGCCGGTTTCTACGTCAACCTGCACAGCACCGACCGGCCGGGCGGCGCCGTCCGCGCCCAGCTCAAGCCGCTCGGCAAGCAGGTCAACCCGCTCGACATCATCAAGGGCGGCAAGCTCCGCGCGTTCTCCAACGGCGCGCAGGAAGTGCCCGTCGCGGGCGGCCCGGAGGTCGGCGACCCGGACGGCCAGGCCGTGACGTTCGTGCGGCCCAACGGCACCGGCGTCGACTTCTCGCTGGCGTGGGTGAACATCGACGCCCCGACGCTGGGCCACGTCCACCAGGGCGCCAAGGGCGTCAACGGCCCGGTGAAGATCACGTTCTTCGGCACGGCCGTCCCGAACGGTGTGTTCGCGGTGTCCGGCACCGTCGGCGGGGTCGACCAGGCCGCGCTCGACGCCCTGAAGAAGGCTCCGAAGGACTTCTACTCGAACGTCCACACGGCGGCGTTCCCCGGTGGAGCCGTTCGCGGGCAGTTCACGAGCCACTAAGTGCTGTGTCCGTCGGCCTTTGCCCCGTATTTCGACGGTCAGACGGGTGCATCGTGGTGCCGGCCCCGCGTCCTCATATTGGACATGTGGGGGCGCGGGGCCGGTGCCGCGAGGCGCCCTGCTGAGCGCCGGAAGACGCGGTGAAGGCCGGCGGTCACAGCACTACAGCCAACTGAATGGAGGTGCCGCGGCCGCGACCCCCACGGCCGCGGCACCGTTCTAGTCGGCCCGTACCGCGTGTGGTCCTGTCATCGCCGCTTCGCGATGATGGACTTCACGACTCACGTCACCCCCCGCGGGGGTTGTCTTCAGCCTCGCGTGCGCGGCTACCTGCCGACCAGCTCGACGGTCCTGCCCGCCCGGCGCGACTCGTCCACCCACTGGTCGATGGCCTGCCCGCAGGCCTGATCGAGGTGCCGGACCCCGCTCAGATCCATCCGGACGTGCTCCCGGTCGACCCGGTCCAGCGCGTCCAGCAACCGGGGCAGCCGCAGGAAGGTCGCGTTGCCGCGCAGCGCGACCCCGTCCGGCGTCATCACCACCGACAGCCGCGACACGTCCCAGGCCGTCTTGACCACCGCGGTCAGCAACCCGACCAGCGTGCCGGTCAGCAGATCCGTGGCCACGATGAGCCCGGCGGTCAGGACGAGGACGAACCCTTCGGCCTTGTCCGTGCGCCACAACGCGACCAAGTCGCGCAGTCCGAGCAGCTTCCACCCGGCGTGCACCAGCACCGCGGCCAGCACGGCCACCGGGATCAACGTCAGCAAGCCCGGCAGCAGCACCACGAACAGCAGCAGCCAAACACCGTGCAGCACCCGGGAAACCCGAGTCCGCGCCCCAGCCGACACGTTGGCCGCGCTGCGCACGATCACCGCGGTCATGGGCAACGCGCCGAGCAGGCCGCAGATCGTGTTGCCCACGCCCTGCGCGACCAGTTCACGGTTGTAGCGCGTGCGCGGCCCGTCGTGCATGCGGTCGACGGCGGCGGCGCTGAACATGCTCTCCGCCGAGGCGACCAGCGCGAACACCACCGCGGTGCCGATGACTCCGGTGTCCAGCAACGAGAAGTTCGGCAGATGGACGTCCGCGGACAGCGTGCCGACGGAGATCCGGTCCACCGGTGAGGCAAAAACCGAGGCCAGCGCGGTGCAGACGACCACGCCCACGAGCACGCCCGGCACGACGCGCAGCGGAGTTCGTTGCCACAGCAGCATGATCACGACGGTCAGCAACCCGAGAGCCAACGCCACCGGGGAGACCACCAGATGCTTCAGCTGCCCGAACACCAGCACCAGCCCGATGCCGGCCAGCATGCCCTGCACCACGGACGGCGAGATCGCGCGGAACCACCGTCCGCCCCTGGCTAAGCCCAGCAGGATCTGCAACAGTCCGGCGCCCAGGACGATCACGCCCAGGGCCTGGATCCCGTGCTTGCCCACGGCGTCCGCCACCAGCACCGTCAACCCGGCGGCCGGTCCGCTCACCTGCATCGTGCTGCCCGGCAGGAGGCCGACGACGATGCCGCCGACCACGCCGGTCACGATGCCCAGCTCGGCCGGCACCCCGGACGCCACCGCCACGCCAACGCACAGCGGCAGCGCCACGAGGAACACGACGACCGATGCGCCGAGATCGGCCCAATACTTCTTCATCACGAAAAACCCTTACAGCGGAAGGAAGGCGTGCTCGGCGCAGGCGGAGACCTCACCGGTCTCGATGTCGTAGAACCAGCCGTGCACGCGCAACGAACCTTCCGCCACGCGCTGAGCGACGAACGGGTACTCCAGCAAGATCCGCAGCTGCGTCCGGACGTGGTCCTGCCCCTCCGCGCGCATCCCGGGGTCGTCCGACTTCCTCGGCCTCTGCCGTGGCCGCAACCAGCCGCGCATCGCGGGCAGGTGGTCGATCGCGGCGCCGTTCAACCCCGCGACCGCGCCGCAGTGCGAGTGGCCGCAGACGACGATCTCGCTGACCCCGAGCTGCAGTACCGCGAACTCGATCGTGGCCATCTCGCTGGACGGCGCGGTCAGCGAGTACGGCGGGATGACGTTGCCGGCGGTGCGCAGTTCGAAGAGCGAACCCGGTTCGGCACCGGTGATCTCGGCCGTCACGATGCGCGAATCGGCGCACGTGATGAACATCGTCGTGGGCTGCTGACCGGCCGCAAGACGTTGGCCTGCCGCACGGGAACGCGACTTGGCGTGTGCGCGGGCATGCTGAACAAAGCGATGGAAGTCCATGGGAATCCCTCACTGCTAAGGAAAAAGTGTTCGGTTCAGATCGGGAGGTGGGGACCGATCAGTTCCGGAACACCTGCAGCGCAGGGGGTGTGCGCCAAACCACTATCGGTTCGGCGGCGGACACGAGCACAACTCCGCCCAACAGACGGGGAACGAGCGCCATCACCGCGGACGGCCTGGTCAGCTTGGACACCCGCTCGACGGCGGCGACCTTGAGGCGCAGCCGGCTCGTCTCGCGCTCCTCGCGGGGCGCTTCCTCCTTGGGCGCGGAGGTCTTCGACTTCGGTGGCGGTGCGCCGATCGACACCGGCGTGACGGCCGGGGCGAGCACTGCGCACAGGGCGATGACGACAGCCAGCAGAACGCTGCGCATGCTCACCTCCCCCAACCGAGTTGATCTACGACTATCAGTTTCGCCCGAACTGGACAACCTTCGCGATATACGAGACGTAGTTCGCCCGTATCCAGCGCCAGGTTCACCCGAAAGAGATTCCGGTTTCACGGAAACGTATGTATGCAGCGAGTGACCTTCGTGCGTTGGAGATGTGCCAACAAGTGGACAACCGGTACCCGTCCCCTGCGTGCTCTGCACAATCGGTGACCGACTGTCGAAGGAGGCCGTCGTGGCGAGGGTTTTCATCAGCCACGCGACGCCGGATGTGGCGATCGCGACACAGGTCCGTGACTGGCTCGACCACGACCACGAAACTTTTCTGGAAGTTCATCCCGAGGACGGAATCCAGGTCGGCGAGGCCTGGCGGGAACGCCTGCACGACGAGCTGCGCAAGGCGGACGCCGTGGTCTGCGTCGTCAGCTCGGCGTCGATCGCGTCGAGCTGGTGCACGGCCGAGGTGGCCATCGCGGACGCCCTGGGCTGCCTGCTGCTGCCCGTGCAGACGGAAGGCGTCATCCACCCGTTGATCGGGCACCTGAACCACATCCCGCATTCCACCGCGCGGGAGCATCTGGAGAAGGCGTTGCGGCAGTTCGACGCCGGTGGCCGCAAGCTCGCGAAGGACCAGGAACCGTTCCCCGGCCTGGACGCGTTCACCACGTCCCTGAGCGCCGTGTTCTTCGGCCGCGACCAGGAAACCCGCGCGCTGGCCCGCAAGGTGCGCCGCGGCCCCGGCCTGCTGACCGTCGTCGGACCGTCCGGCTGCGGCAAGTCGTCGCTGGTCAGGGCCGGTCTTCTGGCCCAGCTGGCGGACGACCCGCGCTGGCTCGTGATGCCGCCGTGGCTGCCGGGCAACGACCCGCTCGACGCGCTCTCCCGCGCGGTGCGCAAGACCGCCGAACGCGCCGGGCACGACTGGTCGCTGCAGGAGGCGCGGGACCGGCTCGTCCTCGACGGGCTGCACGGCGTCGCACAGGAGCTGGTCGACGAGGACCGCAGGCTGCTGATCACCATCGACCAGGCCGAGGAACTCTTCACCAGGGCCGGCGAGAAGGACCGCCAGGTGCTGGCGAACCTGCTCCGCGAAGGGCTCGGCGACAGCGTGCGGGTGATCGCCACGCTGCGGTCGGAGTTCCTCGACGACCTGCGGGCGTTGCCCGAGCTGGGCGGCGTGCACATCGGCAGCTACGTGCTGGCACCGCTCGCGCGCGAGGTGCTGAACGTCGTGATCACCGGACCTGCGAAGGTGGCGGGGCTCAAGGTCCACCCGGAGCTCGTCGCGCAGCTCGTCGAGGACACCGCGAGCGGCGAAGCTTTGCCGTTGCTCGCGTTCACCTTGCAGCACCTCGCGATGAACGTGCCACGCGGCGGCACGTTGTCCAGCGAACGGTACGAGAATCTCGGTGGCGTGCACGGCGCACTCGCCCGGCACGCCGACGACGTGCTCGACAGCGCCGTCTCCGAAACCGGTCTGTGCAGGGAGGAACTGCTCTCCCGGCTCGCGGCGCTGGCCACGCTCGACCTCACCGGCAGGCCGACCCGCAAACGCGTCAACCTGGCCCAGGTCGACGAGACCGCGCAGAAGGCGCTGGAGGTGTTCGTCCGGCACCGCCTGCTCACCGCGAGCGGCGACAAGCAGGGCCGGTGGATCGGGGTGGCGCACGAGGCGTTGTTCACCGAGTGGCGGCCGCTGCGGAGCGCGATCGACGAGCGGCAGATCGGCCTGCGCGCGGCCCAGTCGGTCGAGCTGGACGCCTCGCAGTGGATCGAGGGTGCGAGCGCGGATCACCTGCTGCTCAACGAGGACACGTTCGCCGCGATCGAACCGCTGGTGTCCGACGACGACCTCACCCCGGACGCCCGCAGGTATCTCGCCACGAGCCGCGTGCGGATCCGTGCGCTGCAAGGACAACGCCGTCGCGACCGCAGGCGGACGGTCAGCTGGCTGGCGGTGTTCCTCGCGGCCGCTGTCGGCGCGGCGGGACTCGCGGCGATCCAGTGGCGCACGGCCAGCGTCGAACGCGACACGGCGACAGCGCGCGCACTCGTCGCGCAGGCCCAGGTCGCGCGCAACTCCTCACCACAGCTCGCGTTGCGCCTCGGGATGGCCGCGCATGAGTTGGCACCGAGCTCGGACACCAACACCGAGCTGGTCAACACGTTGCTCACCACGCGGTACGGCGGTTCGTTCGGCGAGACCGTGTCCGCCGTCGCGTTCGGTCCCACCGGGCACACGGCCGTCGTCGGCAGCACGGACGGCACGGCGAGCCTGTGGGACCTCACCGACAAACCACGACGGCTGACCCGCTGGACCGGCAGCGGTGCGGCGATCACGTCCGTGGCGCTGTCCGCCGACATCGCGGCCATCGGCAGCTCGGACGGCTCGGTGCTGGTGCAGGGCACCGGAAAGTCGTCGCGGCAGCACCGCCTGCCGCCAGGGCCGCCGGTGACCTCGGTGGCGTTCGACCGCACCGGAACGCTGCTCGCGATCGGCCGCTCGGACGGCACCACGGCGCTGTGGTCGGTCGTTCTCTGGCCGACGCCGCTCGGTGAGCCGTTCAAACGCCAGGGCGTCGGGGTGTCGTCCGTGGCGTTCTCCGGGTCGAAGATCGCGACCGGCAGCCACGACGGAACCGTGGTGGTGTGGGACATCACCGACCCTTCGCACCCGGTCGCGGGCGAGCCGCTGACCGACCACGTCCGCAAGGCGGTGACGGCGGTGGCGTTCAACGGCGACGGCACGCTGCTGGCCACCGGTGGTTCGGACGGCGTGACGACGTTGTTCCGGCTCGCCGACCGGACCCACACCCGGATACCCGGCCACAGCGGAGTCGTCTCGTCGGTCGCCTTCTCCCCCGCTTCCTCGGTGCTGGCCGCCGGAAGTCACGACGCGACCACGGTGCTGTGGGACATCAGCTCGCCGTCGCAGCCACGGCAGCTCGGCGATCCGTTGGTGGGACAACGAAGTGCGGTGTCGTCGCTCGCGTTCTCCCCGGACGGGCTGCGGCTCGTGACCGGCAGCCCGCACAGCCCGGCGATCGTGTGGGAGATGGCCGACCGGCCGCGGCGGATCGGCCTGCCGCTGACCGGGCACGGCATGCTGGTGAAGTCCGTGGCGTTCGAGGACGGCAACACGCTCGTCACCACCGGCTCGGACAACCGGCAGATCCGCTGGGACGTCGGCTATCCGCAGCAGCCGCGCAGGATCAGCGAGGGAACCGCGGCCTCACGGCTGTACTCGCTGGCCCTGCACGGCACCATGGACGCCACCGCCGGCTCCGGCAACACGGTCGTGCTGTGGGACATCTCGACCCGCAAGCCGATCGGCAAACCGTTGACCGGCCACAACAACAGCATCAGCGCGGCCGCGTTCTCGTTCGACGGCAAGGTCCTCGCCGCGGGCAGCACCGACGGCACCACGATCCTCTGGAACATCGCCGACCCCGGTCACCCGCTGCCGATCGGCCAGCCGCTGGGCCAGAACAAACAGGTCACCGCGCTGGCGTTCAGCCCGGACGGCACCAAACTGGCGGCCGGCACGTCGACCGGCAGCACGCTCGTCTGGGACGTCACCGACCCGAACCAGCCCCGCCAGGTAGGCCGCCAGCTGGACGGCCACCGCATGACCGTGAACTCCGCCGCCTTCGCCCCCAACGGCACCGTGCTGGCCACCGCGGGCTCGGACGGCACCACCGTCCTGTGGGACATGGCGTTGCTCGACAACGCGGTGGCCCGCGCCTGCGCCGTCGCCGGTGGTGGCCTCAGCCCCCTCGAATGGCGGCAGTACCTCCCGGCCCTGGCCTACCGCGACACCTGCGCCCGTTAGGAGACCAGCGATGAAACGCCTGATTCCGTTGCTACTGCTGCTCGCCGCGTGCTCACCGCCGCCTCTCGAGGCCGCCTCCGCACCGGAAACCCTGGTGTTCAGCGGCATTCCCACCGCCAGCTCGATCACGACCCAGCAGACGTTCCTGCCGATCGTGAACATGCTGCGCCGCGAGACCGGCGTGGAAATCCGCGTGCAGGAACCAACCACCTACGAAGCACTCATCAACGGCATGCGCGACGGCTCGATCGACATCGGCGCGTTCGGCCCGCAGTCCTACGTGGTGGCCCGCGAACGAGGCGCCCGCATCACCCCGATCTCCGCGCAGGTGAAGGAAAAGGGCGCCGCGCCGTCGTACCGCGGCTTCGGCTTCACCCACGCCGAGTCAGGCATCGCCGCACTCCAGGACCTGCGCGGCCGCAAGGTCTGCTACGCCGACCGCATGTCCACGTCCGGCTACCTCTACCCGAACGCGGCGCTGCGGGAGATCGGCCTGGATCCCTTGCACGACACCGTGCCGGTGTTCACCACCGGCCACGAGGCCACCGTGCTCGCCGTCGCCAACAAGCAGTGCGACGCGGGCTTCGCGTTCGACGAGATGGTCGACCGGCACCTCGTCGAACGCGGCCAGATCCAGCCCGGTCAGCTGACGAAGATCTGGACGTCGGGCCCGATCCCCGGCGCGCCGCTCGCGGTGGCGGACGACCTGCCGGAACCGCTGCGGCAGCGGATCGTCTCGGCTCTGCAGACGAAGGCGACGGCGGATTACCTGCGGGCCAACGGGTTCTGCCAGGGTGAGTGCCCGGTCGGGGACGCCACGGCGTGGGGATACGCGAAGGTGGACGACTCGTTGTACGAGCCGGTGCGGGCGGCGTGCCGGCGCGTCGGCTGGGAGTCGTGCATGCCTAGCGCTTGATGCCGAACTTCTCCTCGACCATCCGCCAGAACGCGGGCACGGCCTCCCCGACCGGGTGCTGCTGGATCTCCTGGCGCCCGTCTTTGCGCCTCTTACGTCCGAGAAACGTCAACGCGAAGCAACCCTCGTCGACCGGTGCCTGCGACGACGGCGAGATCACCTTGATCGTCTCGTAGAACCCGTTCGTCACGTCCATCGACACCACGACGAGGTCGTGCATCGACGTCGTCACGCCCAGGCGATCCGCCACGCCGCTCTCAAGAACGCTCGCGACGACGTCCCGCATGTACTGGTGCGACGCGAATCCTTCGTTCCCCCGGCGCAGCTCGTCGAACCACTCGGCCACGTCCTCCCAGGTCCGGCCTCGGAACTCGCCCTGGATCAACGCGAACGCGGACACGAACCCCTTCATCGCCGAATGCCGTACTTCTCCCCGACCACGTCCCAGAACGCTTCGACCGCGTCCTCGACCAGGTACTGCCGGTACTCGCGACGGCGGCCGTTGAAGAAGGCAAGCCCCATGTGGCCGCGCAGGAGTGGGTAGTTCGCGGGCGAGACGACCAGGATCGTCTGGTACTCGCCGGCCTCGTCACCCGCCGGATGGATCAGGAGGTCGTGCATGGACGTGCTCACGAGCAATCGGTCCGACACTCCGCTCGAGAGGACGCTGTCGACGATCTCCACCATGTGCCGGTATTCGGCAACCCAGCCGGCCGACCCCGTGACGTACCTATCCCGCCACGTGCTGCCGACCCAGCCCCATCCTTTGTCGTGGAACACACCGCTGCCACCCACGTACGGCCAACCCACGTCGTCGTCGCGCATGCGGAACACGCTAGAGAAAGGCGAACGCCCCGCGCGACTCCGTTGTCGCGCGGGGCGTCATGCTGCTCTCCGCTGATCTGACCCCGTTGTCACACCACAGCGAGCGGAAGCTGGTTCGGAATAACCGGCGACGGCAGGTTCGAGGAACCCGTGAGGAAGCTGTCCACGGCGTTGGCCACGGACCGGCCCTCCGCGATCGCCCACACCACAAGCGAAGCACCGCGGTGTGCGTCGCCGCAGACGAACACGCCGGGCGCGCTCGTCTGCCAGTCGGAGCCGCACGAGATCGTGCCGCGCTGCGAGAGGGAAATGCCCAGATCGTCGAGAAGCCGCATGTGCTGGACACCCTCGAAGCCGATCGCCAGCAGCACCATGTCCGCGGGCAGCATTTCGACCTCGTCGGACAGCGGCACCACGGAACGGCGGCCGGACGAGTCCTTCTCGACGCGCACCTGCTGCAGTTCGATGAAGCGCACGTGGCCGTCGTCGTCGCCCACGAAGCGGCGGACCGCCACCGTGAAGCGGCGTTCACCGGCCTCTTCGTGTGCCGGGTAGGTGCGCAGGATGTGCGGCCACACCGGCCACGGCGAGCGGTCGTCGTCGCGCACCGACGGCGGCATCGGGTACTGGTCCAGCTGCGTCACGGACAGCGCGCCCTGGCGGGTCGCGGTGCCGTAGCAGTCGGCGCCCGTGTCGCCACCGCCGATGACGATGACGTGCTTGCCCTCGGCAGAGATCGCGGACGGGCCGTCGCCCTCGACGGCGCGGTTCGCGGGGACCAGGTGGTCCATCGCGAGGTGCACGCCCTTGAGTTCACGTCCCGGGGTGGTCTTGTCGTCGCGGCCGCGCAGGGCACCTACGGCCAGCACGACCGCGTCGAACTCGGCGCGCAGCTGTTCGACCGTGATGTCGACGCCGACCTCGCAGCCGGTCACGAACTTGGTGCCCTCACGGCGCAGCTGGGACAGGCGCCGGTCGAGGACCTTCTTCTCCATCTTGAACTCGGGGATGCCGTACCGCAGCAGCCCGCCAAGACGGTCATCCCGTTCGTACACCACGACTTCGTGGCCCGCCCGGGTCAGCTGCTGGGCGGCGGCCAGTCCGGCGGGACCGGAACCGACGACCGCGACGCGCTTGCCGGAGGACACGGTCGCCTGGGCCGGCTGCACGTAGCCGTTCTCCCACGACATGTCCGCGATGGTCTCCTCGACCCGCTTGATCGCGACGGCACCACCGGCGTCGTGCGAGATCGACAGCACGCAGGCTGCCTCACACGGCGCCGGGCACAGACGACCCGTGAACTCCGGGAAGTTGTTGGTGGCGTGCAGGCGGTCCGAGGCGAGCTCCCAGTCGCCGCGGCGCACCAGGTCGTTCCACTCGGGGATCAGGTTCCCGAGCGGGCAGCCCGCGGTGCCGCTGTGGCAGAAGGGAATGCCGCAGTCCATGCACCGCGTGGCCTGCGTGCGGACGGCCTTGTTGCGCTCGGCCGGCTCCTCGTGGAGGTAGACCTCGTTCCAGTCCTGCAACCGTTCCGGCTTCGGACGCTTCGGCGCGTCGGAGCGGGAGTACTTCATGAAACCCTGTGGATCAGCCACGAGACGCCTCCATGACAGCCGCGTCAACATCCCGGCCCTCGGCGCGGGCGAGGCGCATGGCCTCGAGAACGCGCTGGTAGTCGCCGGGCATGACCTTCGTGAACGCACCGGCTCGCCGAGTCCAGTCACCGAGCAGCGAGGCAGCGACGGCAGAGCCGGTGTGCTCGTGGTGCTTGGTGACGGCGTCCTTGAGCCAACGCAGGTCCTCGGCGCTGAGGCGCTGCAGATTGACCATCTCCTGGTTCACCGACAACGGGTCCAGGTCGAGCACGTACGCGATGCCGCCGGACATGCCGGCCGCGACGTTGCGACCGGTCGGCCCGAGCACCACGGCCCGGCCACCGGTCATGTATTCGAACGCGTGGTCGCCCACGCCCTCCGCCACCAGCAGGGCGCCGGAGTTGCGGACGCAGAACCGCTCACCGACGCGGCCGCGCAGGAAGATCTCGCCGGACGTGGCGCCGTAGCCGATCACGTTGCCCGCGATGACCTGGTCCTCCGCCCGGAACGGCGCGTCATCGAACGGCCGGACGATGATCCGCCCGCCGGACAGGCCCTTGCCGACGTAGTCGTTCGCGTCGCCGACCATCTCCAGCGTGATGCCGCGCGGCAGGAACGCGCCGAGCGACTGGCCGGCCGACCCGGTGAGCTTCACCCGGATCGTGTCGTCCTCCAGGCCCTCGCCGCCGTAGCGGCGGGTGACCTCGGCGCCGAGCAGCGTGCCGACCGTGCGGTTGACGTTGCGGACCGGCAGCTCCAGGTTGACCTGGTGCGCGTCCTCCAGCGCCGCCTCCGCGAGCTGGATCAGCGTGCGGTCCAGGGCCTTGTCCAGGCCGTGGTCCTGGTCGCGGATCTTGCGCTTCGCGGTCGGGTACGGGGTTTCCGGCACCTCGAACACCGGGTCCAGGTTCAGGCCCTCGGTCTTCCAGTGCTCGATCGCGTCGTCCTTGTCGAGCAGCTCCGCGTGCCCGACGGCCTCGTCGATCGTGCGGAAACCGAGCTCCGCCAGCAGTTCCCTGGCCTCCTGCGCGATGAACTCGAAGAAGTTCACGACGTGGTCGGCCTGGCCGGTGTAGCGGGCGCGCAGGTCGGGGTTCTGCGTGGCGACGCCGACCGGGCACGTGTCGAGGTGGCAGACGCGCATCATCACGCAGCCCGCGACGATCAACGGTGCCGTGGCGAAGCCGAACTCCTCCGCGCCGAGCAGAGCGGCCACGACGACGTCACGGCCAGTGCGCAACGCGCCGTCGACCTGGACGGTGATGCGGTCGCGCAAACCGTTGAGCAGCAACGTCTGCTGGGTCTCGGCGAGACCGATCTCCCACGGCGTTCCGGCGTGCTTCAGCGAGTTCATCGGCGAGGCGCCGGTGCCGCCGTCGTAGCCGGAGATCAGCACGACGTCCGCGTGCGCCTTGGCGACACCCGCCGCGACCGTGCCGACGCCGATCGACGAGACGAGCTTCACGTGAACCCGTGCTTGCTCGTTCGCGTTTTTGAGATCGTGGATGAGTTGCGCCAGATCCTCGATCGAGTAGATGTCGTGGTGCGGCGGCGGCGAGATCAGGCCCACGCCCGGCGTCGAGTGCCGGGTGCGCGCGATCCACGGGTAGACCTTGAAGCCGGGCAGCTGACCGCCCTCGCCGGGCTTCGCGCCCTGCGCCATCTTGATCTGGATGTCCGTGGAGTTCACGAGGTACTCGCTGGTGACGCCGAACCGTCCACTCGCGACCTGCTTGACCGCGGAACGCCGCTCCGGGTCGTACAGACGCTCGCGGTCCTCGCCGCCCTCGCCGCTGTTCGACCGGCCGCCGAGGCGGTTCATCGCGATGGCGAGGGTCTCGTGCGCCTCGGCCGAGATCGAGCCGTACGACATGGCGCCGGTGTTGAAGCGCTTGACGATCGAGCTGACCGGCTCGACCTCGTCGATCGGGATCGGCGTGCGGCCCTCGGTGCGGAACTTGAAGAGCCCGCGCAACGTGCCGCCCTGCCGCGAGATGCGCTCGACCTCCGCCGTGTACTGGCGGAAGACGTCCTCCTTGCGCGTCTTCGTGGCGTGCTGCAGCAGGAACACCGTCTCCGGCGTGAACAGGTGCAGTTCGCCCTCGCGGCGGTACGAGTACTCGCCGCCGACCTCGAGCCTGCGGTGCGCGCGGTCGGTCGGGTTGTCCGGGAACGCACGGCGGTGGCGCAGCGCCACTTCCTCGGCCAGCACGTCCAGGCCGACGCCGCCGAGCTTGGACTGGGTGCCGCTGAAGTACTCGTCCAGCAGGTCGTTCGACAGGCCGACCGCCTCGAAGATCTGCGCCGCGGTGTAGGCGCCGACGGTCGAGATGCCCATCTTCGACATGATCTTCAGGACGCCCTTGACGAGCGCCTTGACGTAGTTGCGGATCGCCTTGTGGGCCCGCACGCCGGTGATGGCGCCCTGGCCGATCAGGTCCTCGATCGTCTCGAACGCGAGGTACGGGTTCACCGCGGCGGCGCCGTAGCTCAGCAGCGCGGCGACGTGGTGGACCTCGCGGCAGTCACCGGACTCGACGACGAGGGCGACACGCAGACGTTCCTTGGTGCGCACCAGGTGGTGGTGCACCGAGGAGACGAGCAGCAGCGACGGGATCGGCGCCATCCGGTGGTCGGAATCGCGGTCGCTCAGCACCAGCGTGCGAGCACCGTTCGCGATGGCCTCCGACGCCTCGCGACGCACGCGCTCGATCGCCGCCGCGAGCGCCTCGCCACCGCCGTCCACTTCGTACAGTCCGGACAGGACGGTGCAGGCGAAGCCCGGCAGGTCGCCGTCGTCGTTGATGTGGATGAGCTTGGCGAGCTCGTCGTTGTCGATGACCGGGTAGTCCAGCGTCACGTGGCGGCACGAGACGGGGCCGGGGTCGAGCAGGTTCTGCTCGGGACCCATCACGCGCTTGACGGACGTGACGATCTCTTCGCGGATCGCGTCCAGCGGCGGGTTCGTGACCTGCGCGAAGTTCTGCACGAAGTAGTCGTAGAGCAACCGGGAACGCTGACTGAGCGCCGCGACCGGGGTGTCCGTGCCCATCGAGGCCAGCGGCTCCATGCCCATGATCGACATGGGCGTGAGCAGGATCCGCAGCTCCTCCTCGGTGTAGCCGAAGGTGAGCTGGCGGCGCACGACGGACTCGTGGCTCTGCACCACGTGCTCGCGGTCCTGCAGGTCGGCCAGGTCGAGCAGGCCGGCGTGCAGCCACTCGTCGTAGGGCGACTCCGAGGCGAGCCCCGACTTGAACTCGTCGTCGTCGACGATGCGGCCCTGGGTGGTGTCCACCAGGAACATGCGGCCCGGCTGCAGGCGGCCCTTCGCGACCACCTGGTCGGACGGCACGTCGAGCACACCGGTCTCGGACGCCAGCACGACGCGGCCGTCGGCGGTCTGCCACCAGCGGGCGGGGCGCAGGCCGTTGCGGTCGAGCACCGCGCCGACGAGCTCGCCGTCGGTGAACGTGACGCAGGCGGGTCCGTCCCACGGCTCCATCAGGCTCGCGTGGAACTGGTAGAACGCCCGGCGCTTGGGATCCATCGTGGCGTGGTTCTCCCACGCCTCCGGGATCATCATCAGCACGGCGTGCGGCAGGCTGCGGCCACCGAGGTGCAGCAGCTCCAGCACTTCGTCGAACGACGCCGAGTCCGACCCCTCTGGGTCGCAGATCGGGAACAGCCGCGCGAGGTCACCGGGGATGAGATCGCTGTCCAGCAACGCCTCACGGGCGCGCATGCGGTTGCGGTTGCCGCGCACGGTGTTGATCTCACCGTTGTGCGCGACGAACCGGAACGGGTGCGCCAGCGGCCACGAGGGGAAGGTGTTCGTGGAGAAACGGCTGTGCACCAACGCGATCGCCGTGTACAGGCGCTCGTCGTGCAGGTCGGGGAAGAACGCCGGCAGCTGCTCGGTCGTCAGCATTCCCTTGTAGACGATCGTGCGCGCGGACAGCGACGGGAAGTAGACGCTGCCCTCGTGCTCGACCCGCTTGCGCAGGCAGAAAGCCAGGCGGTCCAGTGCGACACCGGCCTCGTCGCGGGTGCCCTTCACGAACAGCTGCGCGAAGTGCGGCGCCACGGAAAGCGCCGTCGGGCCGACGTTCGCCTTCTCCGGGTCGACCGGAACATCACGCCAGCCGAGAACAACGAGGTTCTCCTCTTCGGCAATGCGTTCGATCTGCTGCATTGCCTCAGCACGTTCTTCGGCCTCAAACGGAAGGAATGCGATTCCGGCCGCGTAATGACCACGTTCCGGAAGATCGAACTCGGCCACAGCACGCAGGAACTCGTCCGGCAGCTGAAGCAGGATGCCAGCACCGTCGCCCGAGGTGGGCTCGGCGCCGGCGGCGCCGCGATGCTCCAGGTTGGCAAGCGCGGTAAGTGCATCGACAACGATGCCGTGGGAACGCCTGCCCTGGATGTCGGCCACCATGGCGACGCCGCACGCGTCGCGCTCATCCTTGGGGTCGTAGAGACCCTGGGGGCCGGGGATGGCGGAGAAGATCACTGCGCAGACCTCCTTCGTCGTCCTCGCTAAAGAACAAAGTCCTCGTGCTCAGACCTCGAACCAACAGGTGGGAGCACGGGACGACGATGGCCCGCGTGTTGACGCGACTTTAACAGCCGCGAAACCCAGGGACACCCGCCAATGGGTGATCTAGGTCATGGAAGCGTAACGATTTCCCAGCGCTGAGCGACATTGCAGCGGACGTCAGGCTTCGTTACGGCTGAGTTAGCGTAACCGAACGTTCAACATCAGCCAGGCTGATGAGAGTTGCGTGACATTCACGTGTTGACAGCGCATCCGCTGGGTATCCCGCCGTTTTGGCTGTTCACACGGCTGCCGTCCCAGTTAGCGGACGCTCACTCGCCACCGACCGCAACCGCCTGACCACTGTCCACTCCGGTTGTTCACGGTCAAAAGACCATCAGGGCAGCGAAAAGACCGAGGTCCCCTTCTCGCCGCGCCGCATGCGGGGAGAAGGGGACCTCGGCATTCATGGAGCTCGAGGGTCTCGTGGCCGGAGGCGGGAAGAGACGCCTCCGGCCACGGACGTTCCTCTAGTGGGCGGCCGCGGCCTTGTCCGACTCGGCGTGCTGCTTCTCCAGCAGGTCGTCGACGTCGACCAGGTCCGGGTTGTCCAGCACCTCGTTCAGGCGCTCCTTGTCGAGCCCCTTCTGCCAGGCGGCGACGACCAGCGAGCCGACACCGTTGCCGATCACGTTGGTGATGGCGCGGGCCTCCGACATGAAGCGGTCGATGCCGACGATCAGCGCGATGCCGACCGCGGGGATGGCCGAGTGGGCCTCGAAGGCCTGCAGCGAGGCCGCCAGGGTGACCAGGCCGGCGCCGGTGACGCCCGCCGCGCCCTTCGACGCGATCAGCATGAACAGCAGCAGGCCGATCTGCACACCGATCGAGACGTCGTGACCGGTGGCCTGGGCGATGAAGATCGCGCCCATGGTCAGGTAGATGCAGGTGCCGTCGAGGTTGAACGAGTACCCGGTCGGGATGGTGAGACCCACGACCGACTTCTGCGCTCCCGCCGCCTCCAGCTTGACCATCATGCGCGGCAGCACCGACTCGCTCGACGACGTGCCGAGCACGATCAGGATCTCGTCCTTGATGTAGCGCAGGAACTTCAGGAGGCTGAAGCCCGCGATCCGCGCCACGATGCCGAGCACGACGACGATGAACAGCAGACAGGTGGCGTAGAAGGAACCCATCAGCCACAGCAGCTTGCCGAGGATGCCGCCACCGAACTTGCCGACCGTGTAGGCGATACCGCCGAAGGCACCGATCGGCGCCGCGTACATGACGATCTTGATGATGCCGAACATGACCTTGGACAGGGTCTCCATCGCGGAGACGACCTTGGCACCGCGCTCGCCCATGCCCGCCACGGCGACGGCCACGAGGATCGCGACGACGAGGACCTGGATCAGCTGTCCGTCCGTGAACGCGCTCACGAACGACTTCGGCACCAGACTCAGGATGAAGCCGGTGACACCGGTCTCCGCGGTCGACGCCGACTTCAGCGTGGCTTCGGCGGCGGACTCGTTCAGCGCGATCGCACCGCCCTGGTGACCCGGCGCCACGATGTTCACGACGAGGAGACCGATGGCGAGTGCCACCGTCGTCATCGCGGTGAAGTAGAGAATCGTCCTGAGCGCGAGCCCGCCCGCCTTGGCGAGGTTGCCGAGGCCCGCGATGCCGACGATGATCGTCGCGAAGATGGTCGGCGCGATGACGACCTTGACGAGGTTGACGAACAGGTCCGCGAGCCACTTCATCTCGGACGCCTGCTTGGGGAACAGGAAGCCGACGGCCGCGCCGAGCACGATGGACACCAGCACCCAGAAGTAAAGGTGCTTGTAGATCGGTTTGCGGCCTGTTGTGGTGGTCGCCACGGTTCCTCCTTGAACTTCGCGTTGGGTAGGAGAGTGAGCCGCGCCACCGAGCGCAACAAGCCGACGCACGGAAACTTCAGACAGCCCTGACGTAACAGCTAGGCTTCGCTCGTGTCGCTCAGCCGTCGCACACTTCTGCTAGGGGCCGGCCTGGCTCTGGCAGGGTGCACCCAGCGCAGGGTCGAGGCACCCGCCGAACTGGTGCTCGCGACCGGGCCAGAGGGGGCCGTTTTCCGCGAGGTCGGAGGCGCTCTGGCCGCCGCGCTGGCCGAACAGCTGCCGGACACGAAGGTGATCGCGATCCCGACCGCGGCCTCGGTGGAGAACCTGCAGCTGCTGCGCTCCGGTGACGCGCAGCTCGCGCTGTCCTCTTTGGACCCCATCGACGACCCGCAGAGCGTCCGCGCGGTCGGGCGGCTCTACGACAGCTTCATGCAGATCGCGGTGCCGGCGGGATCGCCGATCCAGACGTTCCGCGACCTCGCGGGCAAGCGCATCTCCTTGGGCCCGACGGGTTCCGGCACGGAGTTCACCGCGATGCGGATGTTGAAGGCGTTCAACGTGTCCGCAATGGACGAACGCATGGCCCACTCGGAGGCGTCGCGGCGGGTCGCGAACGGCTCGCTCGACGCGATGCTCGCGCTGACCGGCATCCCGACGCCCGCGATCACCGACCTGAAGGGCGGGGTGCGGATGATCGACATCGCGGAGGAGGCCGTCAAGCTCGCCGACATGTACAAGGGCCCGTACATCCCGGCGACGATTCCCAGCACCACCTACGAGGGCGTGGCGGCGAACCGCACGTTCGCGGTGCCGAACCTGCTGCTGGCGCGCGACACGCTGAGCGCCGACGTGGTGGAGGTCGTGACGCGCACGGTGTTCACCGAAACGGCGCGGATCGTGGAGGGGCACCCGGAGGCGTCGCGGATCAACGTCCGCACCGGCATCGCCACCGGGCTCGTGCCGCTGCACGACGGCGCTATGCGCTGGTTCCGTTCAGTGAAGCGCTGAGGGAGATCCGGGCGTCCAGGCCGGGGCCGGCGTCGTGCAGGGTGAGCGTGCCGCCCGCCGACTCGATCAGCTCGGCGCAGATCGCGAGACCCATCCCGGTGCCCGCTATGTTCTGGTGCTTGGTGGCACGCCAGAACCGCTGCGGCGCCTTCTCCCGCTCCTCGTCGCTCAGGCCGTCGCCGTTGTCGATGACGTGCAGCTCGCCGGGCCTGCCGGTGAGCCGGACCTCGGTGGCGTTGGCGAGCCTCATGGCGTTGCTGACCAGCTCGTCCAGCACGCTGCCGAGCCCGCCGGGCGGCTCCTGCATGGTGAGGCCGGCCGGTACCTCGATCTTCAGCGCGATGCCGGACTTCGTCGCGAGTGCCTGCCAGGCCGGCCGGTGGGTCGCGAGCAGCTGGTCGATCTCGACGGGTTCGGTCTTGCGGGCGCTGTCGAGGCGGGTAGCGGCGAGCAGCGTGTCGAGCACGCGGCCCATCTCCTCGGCCTCCTCGACGGCGATCTCGTGCGCCTCCCGGCCGTGCTCCCCCTGCACGTGCGGCTCGAGGTTGTCGACGGCGAGCCGCAGGCTGGCCAACGGGTTGCGCAGCTGGTGCGACGCGTCGGCGACGAACGCCCGTTGCCTGTTCAGAGCCCTGCCGACGACGTCGACCATGGTGTTGAAGCTCTTCGCCAGCCGGCGGAGTTCGGGCGGCCCGCCGACCTCGTCCGCACGCACGTCGAGGTTGCCCGCCGCTACGGCCGCGGTGGCCTCGTCGAGCCTGCTGACCGGCCTGAGCACCCACCGCGACATCGGCCACGCGGCGGCGACCACGGCGAGCATCGGCGCGAGGCCGGCCAGCGCCATGAGTCCCCACTGACGCAGCACCTCGGTCCGCAGGCCACCCGTCTGCGAGATGGTCACGACCGCGGCCACGACCTCGCTGTCCCGCCCGACCGGTTCGACGACGACCATCGGCCCGGTGCGCCACGGCCAGCCCGTGTAGTCGGGTTCTGGCCTTATCCCGCCGTTCAACGCCGTGTTGAGGGCCTTCGTGACCTCGGGGTCGTTGGTGGGGTTGAACCCCAGCCGGGAGGCCAGCAGGATCCGCTTGTCCGCGCTGACCAGAGCGACCGGCACGTCGTAGAGGGCGTCGTAGCGCTGGATCTCCTGGCTCAGCGCCTCCAGCCGGTCCGACTGCAGCGCGCTCTCGCCGAGCGAGGCGAACCTGCTCGCGTCACCGAGGCGGTCGAGATAGGTGGTCTGCGTCTCGCGCTGCACCACCGCGGACGCCAGTGGGATGCCGAGCGCCGCGACCAGGGCGACGAGCAGCGGAACGGTGATGACGAGCAGTCGGCGGAGCATCGGTTCAGATTGTTCCGCACGTGCCGGTGGATGTCTCTCGGAGACTCGTCACGTGGCGAGCCGGTACCCCACGCCGCGCACCGTCTCGATCTTGACGTGCCCGCCGAGCTTCCCGCGCAGCGCCGCGATGTGGGTGTCCAGCGTCCGCGACGGCGCCTCCCAGTGCGCCTGCCACACCTGGTCCACGATGAAGTCGCGGCTGACCACCTCGCCCTTGCGGGTCGCGAGGAGGGCCAGCAGGTCGAACTCCTTGCGGGTCAGCGACAGCGGCTCCCCGTCGAGCGTGACCTCGCGCGTCGACGTGGAGAGCTGCAACGCGCCGACCTGGACCAGGACTTCGCTCTCCGGCCCTGCGCGGTGCATGCGCGTCCTGCGCAGCACCGCCTCGATCCGGGCGAGGAGCTCCGACGTCCCGAACGGCTTGACCACGTAGTCGTCGGCGCCCGCCCGCAGGCCGAGCACGCGCTCACGTTCCTCACCGCGCGCCGTCACCGTGATGACGGCGGTGCCCGGACGGTGCCGCAACTCGCGCAGCACGTCGAGGCCGTCGCCATCGGGCAGGCCGAGGTCGAGCAGCACCACGTCGGCGGGAGCGGCACGCAGCGCGTCGGCGGCCGTGGCCACCCGATGCACCTCGTAGCCGGCGTGCCGCAGCGCGGTCAGCAGGCCTCGTGCCACCCGGTCGTCATCCTCGACGACGAGCACGCGCACAGATCACTCCGGTTTGACGGACTCCGGGGAGCTCTTCTTGTCCTTCGCGTCGTCTGCTTCGTCGACGACGACGTCGGCCTCAGGCTCAGGTTCGGCGTCGACGACGGGTTCGCCGTCGGCGGGCTGCTCCACGGGCTGGTCCGTGCCCCGCAACGCCGCGACGTCCTCGCGTTCACCGCGCGACTTCGCGATGATGAAGTAGGCGACCGCACCCAGGAACACCAGCGCCGACACGAACACGTTCACACGCGTGCCGAGGATCAGCGTCGCCTCGTCGGTGCGCATCAGCTCGATCCAGAACCGCCCGGCCGTGTAGCCGGCGACGTACAGCGCGAACGTCCGCCCGTGACCCAGCCGGAACTTGCGGTCGGCCCACACGATCAGCAGCGCGACACCGAGGTTCCACAACAGCTCGTAGAGGAACGTCGGGTGCACGACCTGGATCGGCGTGTGATCGATCGCCACCCCCGCCAGCGCGTCCTCACGCCCCTCAGGCGTGACGCGACGGTAGATCTCCAGACCCCACGGCAACGTCGTGTCGCCGCCGTAGAGCTCCTGGTTGAAGTAGTTGCCGAGCCGCCCGATGGCCTGCGCCACCACGATGCCGGGCGCCAGCGCGTCCGCCATCGCGGGCAGCGGAATGCCCTTGCGCCGGCACCCGATCCAGGCGCCGACCGCACCGAGCGCGATCGCACCCCAGATGCCGAGGCCGCCGTTCCAGATCTCCAGCGCCGCGAGCGGGTTCTTGCCCGGCCCGAAGTACTTCTGGTTGTCCGTGATGACGTGGTAGAGCCGCCCGCCGACGAGGCCGAACGGCACCGCCCACACGGCGATGTCCGTCACCTCGCCCTTGATGCCGCCACGTTCGACCCAGCGGCGCTCACCCCACCAAATGGCGACGATGATGCCGGCGATGATGCACAACGCGTAGGCCCTGATGGGGAGCGGACCGAGGTACCAAACACCACGGTCTGGGCTCGGGATCGTGGCCAGGACGGCGTTCAACCCGTTCAACACGTCGCCCACCGTACCGGTGGCCCTGTGTGCGTCTCGTTCGGACGCTCGATCGTTACCCGCCCGAACCCTGCCGGTGCCGTGGGCTGGGGTTTGAGCGGGGTTGAAGATCGGCCGGCAATGGAACCCGACGTGACCAACAGGCCTGCGGCCCAACCGCGCGGGAAACCCCCAGACCTTCTCTGCTGGGCGCGTCGATCCGGGCCCCGCCGTCTTCTTAGGGGGTTCGTGATCGCTGAGCCGAGATACTCGGACGCGGTCTGAGGCGGACTCGCGAAAGGTCGGACATGACGGTCCTGGTGGTCGGCGGCGGTATCGGTGGCCTGGCTGCGGCGCTCGGGCTCGCGCGGGCCGGGCATCGCGTGACGGTTCTCGAGGCTGCCGCGGTGTTCGAGGAGATCGGGGCCGGCATTCAGGTGGGGCCCAACGGGTTTCGCATGCTCGATCTGCTGGGTGTGGGGGCCGTGGTGCGGTCGCGGGCCGTGCACGTGGACGAGTTGCGGTTGCGGTGCGGGGTTTCCGGGCGGTTGATCGCCGGGTTGCCGGTCGACGCCGGGTTTCAGGAGCGGTTCGGCACGTATGCGGTGGTGCATCGCAACGACGTGCTGACGCCGTTGCTCGACGCCTGCCAGAACCACGAGTTGGTCGACCTGAGGGTCAACAGCGGTGTGGAGGCGTACACGCAGGACGCCGACGGGGTCACGGTGGTGACGCGGGCCGGCGATCTGGTGCACGGCGAGGCGCTCGTGGGTGCGGACGGGTTGCGGTCGGCGGTGCGGCGGCAGCTCGTCGGTGACGGGGAACCGCCGGTGTCCGGGCACACGACGTTTCGCGCGGTCATTCCCGCTCAGGACGTGCCGCGCTCGTTGAAGGAGAACGTCGTCACGCTCTGGGCCGGGCCGCGCTACCACGTGGTTTGGTACGTGATCGCCGGTGGGCGGTACGTCAACCTGGTGGCCACGGCGGACAACGGTGCCACGGAGCCCATGACTGGCAAGCCCGTGGAGCACGCGGAGGTCATGCAGCACTTCGTGCCGTTGTGCGATGACGCGACGCGGGTCATGGAGCTGGCGCATGAGTGGCGCGCGTGGGTGTTGTGCGACCGTGCACCGATCACGACGTGGCAGGACTCGCGGGTCGTGTTGCTCGGGGACGCCGCCCATCCCGTGCTGCAGTACGCCGCGCAGGGCGCCTGTCAGGCGTTGGAGGACGCCGTGTGCCTCTCCTCCGTGTTCGAACCCCGTGACGTGGTCGGCTCTTTTGCGCGGTACGTGTCGCTCCGCTTGGAGCGCACCGCGCGCGTCCACCACGCTTCACGGGTGATGGGCCGGGAGGTCTACCACCCAGCCGGTGACGCCGCCGCGGCCCGTGACGCGATGTTCGCGTCGTGGACCGTCGCTGACCTGTACGAACGGCTGGAGTGGCTCTACGGCTAGAACTTGATGCTGACCGGGAACGGCCGTTCGGTCTCCAGCACGCCGTTCACGCTCTGCGCGATCTCGACGTATTCAGTGCCCTGGAGTTCGAGCAACGTGGCCTCGACGACGCGCGGCTCCGGGTCGACCATCAGGTAGTACCGAATACCCGCCTGGGCGTACAGGCTGCGCTTCAGACCCTCGTCGTTGAGCCGCGTGCTCGGCGAGAACACCTCGCCGACGAGCACCACGTCGGACACCGGGAACATGACGCCCGCTTCTCGAGGCCTCACAACCGTGAAGTCCGGGATCACCAGGCGCCCGCTCGAAAGCAGGACGTTCAACTCGATCGTGGTCTGAAGGTAGTCCGGGCAGGAAGCGCGCAGGGCGGCCGCGGCATCGAACACCAGGTTCTGGTGCCGATAGGACCCCATCGGGCTCACGAGAAGCATCCCGTCGACGAGCTCGACACGCTGGCTGTTGTCCTCCGGCAGCGACAGGACGTCGTCGAGCGACCAGGGGCCCGCGTGCTTCGGCAACAGGTAGGCGGCTGGTGCCGTCTCTGCTGGAGCTGCCACAGGGCATCACCTCCGAAAACCGCCCGGCGACCACCAGTGTGGCACGCCGGGCGAATAGCTGGCTTGTGCATGAGTCCACGATCGCAGGCCAGACCGACGATTCCAGGTCGTTTTGACTCCAACCGACCCAGATTCACTCGATCAAGTGTTCGAGTCCGCGTCACGCTTGCGTGGAAGCACTCCAAGCCGCACAGGAGGAGAAACTCAGACCGTCGCAGCGGCCGATCGCACGCCCTTGGCCAGGTCGGCGGCCAGCGCACGCACCGCACCATCGCCCTCAGCCACCGCCGAGACGAAAGCAGAACCGACGATCACGCCGTCCGCGAACCCGGCGATCTCCGCAGCCTGCGCACCGGACCGCACGCCCAGCCCGACACCGACCGGAATGGAGGTGTGTTCACGCACCCGCGCAACGAGTTCAGGAGCAGCTGACGACACCACGTCACGGGCACCGGTGACGCCCATGACCGCGGTGGCGTAGAGGAAGCCGGAGGAGGCACGCGCGGTCATCGCGATGCGCTCCTCGGTCGACGACGGCGCCACCAGGAAGATCCGGTCCAGCCCGTGCGCCGCGGAGGCCGCCATCCAGTCGTCGGCCTCGTCCGGCACGAGGTCGGGCGTGATCATCCCGAGGCCACCCGCGGCGGCGAGGTCGCGTGCGAACGCGTCCACGCCGTACTTCAGGACGGGGTTCCAGTACGACATCACGACCGCACGCCCGCCGGCGTCAGCCACGGCGGACACCACGTCGAACAGGTCGCGCACGCGGAAACCGGCGCTCAGGGCCTGCTCGGCGGCGGCCTGGATGGTCGGACCGTCGATCACCGGGTCGGAGAACGGCAGACCGACCTCGACCAGGTCACAACCAGCGTCGATCATCGAACGGAGGTAGTCCTTGGAGCCCTCGACCGTCGGGAAGCCCGCCGGGAGGTAGCCGACGAGCGCGGCCCGCGACTCGGCCTTCGCCGCCGAAAACACGTCAGACAACGACATCAGGCCTGTCCCCCGTCACCGAGGCCGAAGTACGCAACGGCCGTGTCCATGTCCTTGTCCCCACGCCCGGACAGGTTCACGACCAGCAGGCCGTCCGGTCCGAGCGACGGCCCGAGCTTCAGCGCGCCCGCGAGGGCGTGCGAGGACTCGATCGCCGGGATGATGCCCTCGGTCCGCGACAACAGGGCGAACGCCTCCATCGCCTCGGCGTCGGTCACCGGGAAGTACTCGGCCCGGCCGATGTCCTTGAGGTGCGAGTGCTCAGGTCCCACGCCGGGGTAGTCGAGACCAGCGGAGATCGAGTGCGCCTCGGTGATCTGGCCGTCCTCGTCCTGCATCACGTACGACATCGCGCCGTGCAGGGAGCCGGGCGTGCCGGCGGTGAGCGTCGCGCCGTGGCTGCCGCTGTCCAGACCGGAACCGCCGGGCTCGACACCGACCAGGCGGACGTCGAGGTCGTCGATGAAGCCGTGGAAGATGCCGATCGCGTTCGACCCGCCACCGACGCAGGCGACGACGGCGTCGGGCAGGCGGCCGGCCTTCTCGAGGATCTGCTCGCGCGCCTCGATGCCGATGACCCGGTGGAAGTCGCGCACCAGCAGCGGGAACGGGTGCGGGCCCGCGGCGGTGCCGAGCAGGTAGTGCGTCTCGTCGACGTTGGCGACCCAGTCGCGCAGCGCCTCGTTGATCGCGTCCTTCAGCGTCCGCGAGCCGGACTTCACCGGGATGACCTCGGCGCCCAGCAAACGCATGCGGGCGACGTTCAACGACTGGCGCTCGGTGTCGACCTCGCCCATGTAGACGACGCAGTCGAGGCCGAGCAGCGCGCACGCCGTCGCGGTCGCGACGCCGTGCTGGCCCGCACCCGTCTCGGCGATCACGCGCTTCTTGCCCATGCGCTTGGTCAGCAGCGCCTGACCCAGCACGTTGTTGATCTTGTGCGAACCCGTGTGGTTCAGGTCCTCGCGCTTGAGGAACACGCGCGTGCCGGCGTGCTCCGCGAACTTCGGCGCCTCCGTCAGCAGCGACGGACGGCCCGCGAAGTCCCTCAGCAGGCGCTGGAACTCGTTCACGAACTCCGGGTCCAGGCGCGCCTTGTCGTACTCGGCGGCCAGCTCGTCCACCGCCGCGATCAGGGCCTCCGGAACGAACCGGCCTCCCCACGGGCCGAAATGGCCCCGTGCGTCGGGATCATGCGGCGTGGGCGTGAACTGGCCCATCGGATAGCTCCTCTAGCGCTGTTATCGGCTGGGCCGCGGGCACGCGGGGTGCGAACCGGCGGTCACGAGCTTGTTGACGGCGGCCTTGGGGTCGCCGCTGGTCACCAGGCTTTCGCCGACGAGCACCGCGTCGGCGCCGGCACCGGCGTACGACATCAGGTCGCCGGGCCCGGTCACGCCCGACTCGGCGATCTTGATCGTCTCGAAGGGTAGTCCGGGAGCGATCCTGCCGAAAACGTCTTTGTCCACCTCCAGCGTGTGGAGGTTGCGCGCGTTGACCCCGATGACCGACGAACCCGCTTCGAGCGCACGGTCGGCCTCCTCGGCCGTGTGCACCTCGACGAGCGCCGTCATGCCGAGCGACTCGACCCGGTCGAGCAGCGACACCAGCGCGTTCTGCTCCAGCGCCGCCACGATCAGCAGCACCAGGTCCGCGCCGTGCATCCGCGCCTCGTGCACCTGGTACGGCGAGACGATGAAGTCCTTGCGCAGCAGGGGGATCTTCACCGCCCGGCGCACGGCGTCGAAGTCCGCGAGCGACCCGCCGAAGCGGCGTTGCTCGGTCAGCACACTGATCACCGACGCGCCGCCCGCCTCGTACGCGGACGCGAGCTCGGCAGGCTCCGGGATCTCCGCCAGCGCGCCCTTGGAGGGGCTGCGGCGCTTGACCTCGGCGATGACACCCACGTTCGGCCCGCGCAGCACTGACATCACGTCGAGCGGCGGAGTTGCCTTGGTCGCGCGCTCCTTGACGACGTCGAAGGACAACTGAGCCTCGCGAGCGGCGAGATCCTCACGCACACCTTCGAGGATCGACTCGAGAACCGTCACAGTGTTGCTCCCCTTCCCGCTACGGGGATGCTAACCCCGGCGGAGTAATGCCCCAGCCACCGGGGGTTCGGTGTCCACGCAGCTAGCCGTGGCTGTACACGTGTCACATGCGTGAATGAGGACGAATGATCTTCACTCGTTCGAGACCGGCCCGCCGGCCAACGTATCGTCGGTCGGATCATCTCCACGCTCCAGCGCGCGCCACATGTCCGTCTCGGGGTCGCGCGGACGGGCCTTCTGCCCGCCCACCCCGATCTTCGGCATGCGGGCCCCGAACACCGCTTGAAGCACGCCGGAGGCCACCACGAGAACGCCTCCGGCGATCGCCAGCCAGTGCCCGGAGAACGCGCCGGCGATGCCAACGACGACGAGCAACGCGCCGAGGATCCGGCGCGCCGTCCCACTCAGCGCGACGACCGCCGCGACGGACGCGAGGCTCAGCAGCGCGATCGGCACCGAGCCCGCGCCCCAGAAGGCACCCGCCGCGCCCACGAGCAGGAGCGCGGCGATCCACAGTGGACGGCTAGCTTTCAACAGCCGGCGCCATCGTCTGCGCGGTGGCGATCGCGGCCAGCACCGCGCCCGCCTTGTTCAGGCACTCGTTGTCCTCGGCCAGCGGGTCCGAGTCCGCGACGATGCCGCCGCCCGCCTGCACGTACGCCGTCCCCTCGCGCACGAGGGCGGTCCGGATGGCGATGGCGGTGTCCGCGTCCCCGGCGAAGTCGAAATAGCCCACAACGCCGCCGTAGAGGCCACGACGGGTGGGTTCCAGCTCCTCGATGAGCTCCATCGCGCGCGGCTTGGGCGCGCCGGACAGCGTGCCGGCCGGGAAGCAGGCCGCGACCGCGTCGTAGGCCGTCTTGCCCTCGGCGAGCTCACCGGTCACGGTCGACACGATGTGCATGACGTGGCTGTACCGCTCGACCTTGAAGAAGTCGACGACGTGCACGGAACCCGGCTTGCAGACGCGGCCGAGGTCGTTGCGGCCGAGGTCGACGAGCATGAGGTGCTCGGCGCGTTCCTTGTGGTCGGCGAGGAGGTCCTTCTCCAGCAGGGCGTCCTCCTCGGGGTCCTCCGCGCGCCAGCGGGTGCCCGCGATGGGGTGGGTGGTCGCCTTGCCGTCCCGCACGGTCACGAGCGACTCGGGGCTGGAGCCCACGATGTCGAACCCCTCGAGGCGCAACAGGTACATGTACGGGCTGGGGTTCGTCGCGCGCAGCACCCGGTAGATGTCGAGCGCGTCGGCGTCCGTGTCGATCTCGAACCGCTGCGACACCACGACCTGGAACGCCTCGCCCGCCCGGATGGCCTCCTTGGCCTTCTCGACGGCCGCGAAGTGCTCCGCCTGCGAGCGCCGGCGCCGGAACTCGGGCTTCGGCCGCGCGAACACGGCGGCGGTCGGCGGCGCGGGCGTGTGCAGCTGCGTCGTCATCTCGTCGAGGCGCCGCACCGCGTCGTCGTACGCGGCGTCGACGCGCTCGGGCGAGTCGTCCCAGTTGATCGCGTTCGCGATGAGCGTGACGGTGCCCTCGTGGTGGTCCAGCGCCGCGAGGTCGGTCGCGAGCAGCATGACCAGCTCGGGGATCTTCAGGTCGTCCTCGGCGATGACCGGCAGCCGCTCCAGCCGCCGCACCGCGTCGTAGCCGATGTAGCCGACCATGCCGCCGGTCAGCGGGGGCATGCCGGGCAACGGGTCCGTGCGCAGCACCTCGACGGTCTCGCGCAGGGCCTCCAGCGGGTCGCCGCCGTCCGGGAGGCCGACGGGCCGCGTGCCCGTCCAGTACGCCTCACCGCCGGTCGCCGTCAGCGCCGCCGAGGACTGCACGCCGATGAACGACCATCGCGACCACGAGCGCCCGTTCTCCGCCGATTCGAAGAGGAACGTGCCGGGACGATCCGCCCCGAGCTTGCGGTACAGCCCGACCGGGGTCTCGGCGTCCGCCAGCAGCCTGCGCACCACCGGGATGACCCGGCGGTTCACCGCCAGCTCGCGGAACTCCTCACGCGTAGGACTCACGGACCCCAGACCAACGGAAGCCACAGCCCCGATGACGCTCACCATGCCGGTAATTGTTGCATAAATTCAACATCTGTTGAACTATGACCCGTGTGGAGCAAGTGAACCAGAAACGCCGAGGCCGCCGCGCCGCGGGAGAGGACACCAGGGCCGCCCTCGTCGCCGCCGCCCGCGAGGTGTTCGTGGAAAAGGGCTACGACGGCGCCACGGTCCGCGCGATCGCCGCCAGGGCCGGCGTCGACGCGGCCATGGTCAACCACTGGTTCGGCGGCAAGGAAGGCCTGTTCGCCCAGTCCGTGCTGCAGCTCCCGTTCGACCCGGCCGAGATCCTCAAACGCCTGATGGACGGCCCGGTCGAGCAGGCGGGCGAACGCATCATCCGCACCTTCATCACCGTCTGGGACGCGACCGGCGGCGGCACCTTCGCCGCCCTGATCCGCAGCGTCACCAGTCAGGAGGCGGTGGCGAACGCGCTGAGGTCGTTCCTCATCAACGCGATCTTCAGCAAGGTGCTCACGGAGATCGGCGCGGAGCAACGCGAGCTGCGGGCCACGCTGTGCGCGACCCAGATGGTCGGACTCGGCATCGTCCGGTACGTCGTCCACTTCGAACCGCTGGCGTCGATCGACGTCGACACGCTGGTCAGGACGGTGGCGCCGAACCTGCAGCGCTACCTGACGGGCGACCTGGACTGACCGTCACTCCCCGGCGAGCAGCACGGTCGCGTCGAAGCACGTGCGGTCGCCCGTGTGGCAGGCGGCGCCGACCTGGTCGACGATCAGCAGCAACGTGTCGCCGTCGCAGTCGAGCCGCACCTCGTGCACGTACTGGGTGTGCCCGGAGGTCTCGCCCTTCACCCACAGCTGCTGGCGGCTGCGCGAGTAGTAGGTCGCGCGGCGGGTGGTGAGGGTGCGGTGCAGCGCCTCGTCGTCCATCCACGCCACCATCAGCACTTCACGGGTGTCGCGCTGCTGGGCGACCGCGCAGACCAGGCCGTCCGGGGTGCGCTTGAGCCGCGCGGAGACGGCGGGATCGAGCGGGGTGCTCAACGGGGTCCTCCCAGGTGTTCACGAGCGGGTCCGGTGTTGAGCAGGACCACGCCGTAGATGTGCACTGCGGACAGCACGCCGGACGCGACGCGGGCCCACGCCGGTCCGTCGGCCAGCACGATCACGAGATGCAGCAGGGCGACGAGGATGAACACCACCATCGCCGGGTAGTGCATGAACCGCAGCCGCAACAACAGCGACGCCGCGACGAGCAGTTCGAAGAGCGCGACGAACGACGGCAGCTTCAGCACGTCCGCGTCGCCGGTCGAGCGCCACAGGATCAGGCCGACGACGAAGAACACCAGCGCGCCGCCGAACGCGACCGCCGAGGCCACCCGCACCTCGACCGGCTTCAGTGCACCCGGATTCATCGCACTACGACGCCGGCCTGGCGGAGGCCGTCCTTGACCTCGCCGATGCGGAGCTGTCCGAAGTGGAAGACGCTGGCGGCCAGCACGGCGTCGGCGCCCGCGGCGACCGCCGGCGGGAAGTGGTCGATCGCGCCCGCGCCACCGCTGGCGATCAGCGGAACGTCGACCTCGCGCCGGACCAGCTCGATCAGTTCGAGGTCGAACCCGGCCTTGGTGCCGTCGGCGTCCATGGAGTTCAGCAGGATCTCGCCGACACCCAGCTCCTGGCCGCGGGCGGCCCACTCGACGGCGTCGATGCCGGTGCCGTTGCGCCCGCCGTGCGTGGTGACCTCGAACCCGGTGCCGCCGGGCACGCGCCGCGCGTCGACCGACAGCACGATGCACTGCGCCCCGTACCGCTCCGAGCACTCCTTGAGCAGCTCCGGCCGCGCGATCGCCGCGGTGTTGAGGCTGACCTTGTCCGCACCCGCGCGGAGCAGCTTGTTCACGTCCTCGGGACTGCGCACGCCGCCGCCGACCGTGAGGGGGATGAACACCTGCTCGGCGGTGCGGCGCACCACGTCGAACGTCGTCTCGCGGTCGCCGCTGCTGGCCGTCACGTCGAGGAACGTCAGCTCGTCGGCGCCCTCGGCGTCGTACACCCTGGCCAGCTCGACCGGGTCGCCCGCGTCGACGAGGTTGGTGAAGTTGACGCCCTTCACCACCCGGCCCCGGTCGACGTCGAGACAGGGGATGACACGGACCGCGACTGACATGCGCGAAAGCCTACAAGGGCGGCCTGAGGACTACGCTGCGGCGCCATGATCACCGAGTTGGGCCAAGGCCAGTACCTGCTGCTGACGACCTTCCGCAAGGACGGCACCCCGGTGCCCACGCCGGTCTGGGTCGCTCCGGGGCCGTCCGACGGCGTGATCTACGCCTGGAGCGCCAAGGAGACCGGCAAGGTCAAGCGGATCAGGCGCAGTGGAGACGTCGAAATCGGGCCGTGCGACCTCCGCGGCAACCCCCAGGGTGAGTCGATCAAGGCGCGCGCCCGGCTGCTGGACGACGACGCCAGCGACGACGTCCGCACGCGCATCGTGAAGAAGTACGGCTTCATGGGATGGCTGACGATGACCGGCAGCAAGCTGCGGCGGGGCCGCACGGGCACGGTCGGCATCGAGATCACGCTGCCGAGCTGAGCTCTCGACGCGAGAGCGTCAACCCGAGGTTGACGGTACGTTCGGCGTCAACCTAGAGTTGACGCGTGATCCAGTTGACCGACCTCATCGTCACGGTCGCCCAGGAAGCCGACGACGCCCTCGTGCGCCTCGCGAAAGCCGTCGAGATGAGCAGTCAGCTGAACGAGCTCGGCGACCACCTGATCGGCCACTTCGTCGACGAGGCACGCCGCGGCGGCGCGAGCTGGGCCGAGATCGGCGAGAGCCTCGGCGTCACCAAGCAGGCCGCGCAGAAGCGGTTCGTCCCCAAGGAGTCACCGGACCTCGGCAAGCCCTCGATGGACCGCTACACCCAGCGCTCCCGCCGGGTCATCGCGCTGGCGAGGCACCACGCGCGGTTCAGCGAGCGGATCGGCACCGAGCACCTGTTGCTGGGCCTGCTGGACGACTCGGGCGGGCTCGCGGCCAAGACCATCGCGAAGCTCGAGTCCGGCGACGGCAGCACCCGCATCGCCGTGCTGAACCGGCTGGAGAAGGTGCCCGTGCAGCGGCCGGAGAAGCAGCCGTACACGACGCACTGCAAGAAGGCGCTCGAACTGGCCGTCCGCGAGGCGCTCCGGATGGGCCACATGTTCATCGGCACCGAGCACATCCTGCTCGGCGTGCTGCTCGCCGAAGAAGGGACCGCGGCCGACGTGCTGCACACCACCGGTGTCACGCACGCGGCCGCGGCCGCTCACATCGAGGTCGTCGTCAACGGACCGCAGCAAGCGCTTCCGGGAGCGTGAAGGCACCGGCGTACAGGGCCTTGCCGATGATCGTGCCTTCCACCCCGTCGCGCGCCAGCTTCGACAGCGCCACCAGATCATCCACAGTGGACACGCCACCGGACGCGACGACCGGGGCGTCGGTGCGGGCGCAGACCTCGGCGAGCAGGTCCAGGTTCGGGCCCGTCAGCGTGCCGTCCTTGGACACGTCCGTCACGACGTAGCGGGCGCAGCCGTCGCGGTCGAGCCGGTCGAGGACCTCCCAGAGGTCGCCGCCGTCCGACGTCCAGCCGCGGCCCTTGACCCGGTGACCCTGCTCGGTGATGCGGACGTCCAGGCCCACGGCGATCTTCTCGCCGTACGCGGCGATGGCCTTCGCGCACCACTCCGGGTCTTCGAGCGCGGCCGTGCCGAGGTTGACGCGCGCGCAGCCGGTGGCCAGCGCGGCCTCCAGCGACGCGTCGTCGCGGATGCCGCCGGACAGCTCCACCTTCACGTCCAGCTCGCCGATGACGGCGGCCAGCAGCTCGCGGTTGGAGCCGCGCCCGAACGCCGCGTCGAGGTCGACGAGATGGATCCACTCCGCTCCGTCGCGCTGCCACTGCAAAGCCGCGTCCAGCGGTTCGCCGTAGTTCGTCTCGGTACCGGCTTCGCCCTGCACGAGCCGGACGGCACGACCGTCGGCCACGTCAACAGCGGGGAGGAGTGTGAACGTCACCCGGCCAGCCTAGCGTCCCCCAGCACGAGGGCGGCCACGCGCTCCTGGGCGTCCGCGGTGCGCACGAACTGCGCGGGAACAGGCGTGACCAGGAAACCGACGTACCGCGGGTACTGCTGCACCAACGCGAGGTACATGTACTGAGTGCCCGCGAGGTCAGCGTCCGTCAGGTCAGCGCACGGCGCCTGAGGGGAACCCTCCGGCATGAGGAAGAGCTCCTTGTCGGGAACGCGTTCCGCCAGCTTGGCCATCCTGGTTTCGAGCTGCTCGTAGCCGGCGCAGGGCTCCTGAAAACCGACCCAGTCGGCCTCAGGCGGCGCCTGGAACGTGTCGTCGATCGCGGCGCCCGCCACGACGAGCAGCACCTTCTTGCCGGGGAAGAACTTCTTGACCAGGCTCGCGCCGGCGGCGGTCCGGACCACGAAACCGTCGACGCCACCGAACTGCTGCCCTGCGGTCGCCTCCGGGCGGTCGCCGACGTCGATCAGGTTGAGGTTGCTGTGACCGCGCACGTCGGACTGGCGGGCACCGAGGTAGCCGTAGTGGCGCAGGGTCGAACCCGGCCGCTTGCGCAGGTCGTCGGAGTTGAGCGCCTCGATTCGCAGGTCGTCGACGAGGCTCGCGGTCGCAGGGCTGCCGGAGCCGAGGTAGACCCACAACCTGCCGGTCGGGACCGCGGTGCCGAGCGTGATGTTCCGGTGCTCGCCGTTGACGGTGAGGTCGAGCGCGGCGCCGGAGAGCTTCAGCGTCACCTCGTACGAACCGCGTGGCTGGACGGACGAGGTGACCACCGGCCGGCCCGGCTGCGACACCTCGATTCCCCCGTTGGCGCGCAACAGGAAACCGAGATCCACGTCCTCATTGGACGGGTGGCCGGTGCTGTTCGCCGAACGGCCGAGCACGATCGACGACCACCCGTCCGCCGCCGGCGTGAGCTTCGCCGAGATCGCCGAACCGGTGGAGGGCGCGTCGAGGCGCACCGCCGTCGTACCGCCGCGCATCGACAGCGCGCCGGGCCGCCGCGGGTCGTTGACGTGCACGGACCCGCCCGCCACCTGGCTGTACGTGACAGCTCCGGTGCCCTGGCGGTGCTTGAGGTTGTCGTTGAGTCCCAGCGTCTGCGGCGTGTGCACAGCGCCGTCGAAGTTGTCGTGGAACGGTGCCGGTGCGGCGTGCGCGCCCCTGGGCACGGCAACGCAGGCAGCCGCGAGCGCGGCTACCGTCAGCAGTCGTGTGATCACGACAAGCTAGTCAACCAGTTCCGCAGCAGCTGCGCGCCGGCATCACCGGACTTCTCCGGGTGGAACTGGGTCGCCCACAGCGGCCCGTTCTCGACGGCCGCGACGAACTCGTCGCCCGCGTGGTCCGCCCACGTCACCAGCGGCGGCTTGATGTGCTCGGCCGGCTCCAGCTCCCACCGGCGCACGCCGTACGAGTGCACGAAGTAGAACCGGGTGTCCTTGTCCAAGCCCGCGAACAGCTTCGAGTCCTCGGGCGCGCGCACGGTGTTCCAGCCCATGTGCGGCACGATCGGTGCCTCGAGCCGTTCGACGGTGCCGGGCCACTCGCCGCAGCCCTCGGTCAGCACGCCGTGCTCGATGCCGCGCTCGAACAGGATCTGCATGCCCACGCAGATGCCCAGCACCGGACGGCCACCGGCGAGGCGCTCACCGATGATCCGGGCGCCGCGCACCGAGTTCAGGCCCTCCATGCACGCCGCGTACGCACCGACGCCGGGCACGACCAGACCGTCCGCGTCGCGCGCGGCCCTGGCGTCCGACGTCACCTCGACATGGGCGCCGACCCGCTGAAGCGCGCGCTCGGCGGAGCGCAGGTTGCCGGAGCCATAGTCAAGTACGACGACACGTGCCACGCCGACCAGGCTAGTCGGTCGGGGCGGCACCCTGCGTCACCGGGATGACCGGCAGCACGGCGTTGATCGGCTTCCTGCGCACGAGCCGGCGCCGCAGCATGACTATCACTCCGGCCATCAGCGCCACCAGCACACCGGCGATGAGGTAGTACACGACCATCGGGATGTGCAGCAGAACCGTCACCAACGCCGTCAGCACGATCAACGGGAAGACCGCCGCGAGCGGCCACAGCTGCGCACGCGGTGGTTCCAGCGTCTGGAGCACGAAGTCCGCCCGGCCCTGCTCGGTGAGCTCGGCGACCCGCGCGACCTCCTCCAGTCCCGCGGCGCGGAAGAACTCGGGGATCGCGCCGGCGCCGTTCTCGAAGTCGCGGATGCGTTCGAGCGCACCCTTGCGGCTGGCCGGCGGGTACATCGCGGTGAGCTTGTCGATGGCGTCGAGCTGCCACTTCTCCTTCTCGCGCATGTTGATCAGGCCCGCGGTCGACCGGTCGAAGAGCTTCCCAGCCCCGCGGGACTGCTTCGCCGCAGCCGACAACCTCAGCACCGCCTCGCGCGAGCCCCACATGCTGGCGCGGCCGAGGGCGGTGGTGAAGAGGTAGAGCAGGGCCGCGTCGTCGTTCCACGCGGCCAGCGCGGCGCCGCCCGCCAGCTTGCGCACCCGGTTCGTCATGTAGGCGGCCTCGTTGAGCCTGGTGGCCGGCGGAGGCAGCAGCACCGTGCCGGACTGCACCGGGACGAGCGCCGCGGGACCGATGTTGCCGCTGTGCATGGCCTTCTGCAGCTCGGCGGCGTTCAACGGGGTCCAGATCAGCATTCTCACGTGCAACATCATTCCTCTTCGGTCGCACGGGCCTGGACCGACATGCCAAGAAGGTCTTGTTCCGGGGCCGGGCCGGTGCGCCGACCGCCCCCGAGCGGTCGTCTCCGTCCACACCAGACCAGGACTCGGACGTGTGCGGATCCGGGCCGGGCACGGACGTGCCGTGCGGAACGGGCGCCAGCGACCTCGGGCGGGCGCGCGTCCGCTCAGCACCGTCCGTGCCGGCTCCGGATCAGACGGCGCGAGAAGGCGCGCCGGTCCAGTCATCCCCCATGACTGCGAACATGTCTCTTCACCCCCTGAAGAAACTTCGCACAGCACTCCCCAGCCCCACCACGTCGAGATCGTGCGCGGCGTCGTGATCCTCGGCCGTGCCGTAGTTGCGGAGTTCTGCGTGTCGTTTGACGCCTATACAACGCACGCGGTGCGGAATCAGTTGCAGTGAATCGGAAACTAGATGAGATGAAGTTCCTTCGAGATACGGCTCCACCACCATGACGTCGGCGTGGTCCGTCTCCTGCACCGCCTTGCGCAGTCCGTCCGAGTCGAACGGTCGAACGGTGGCCGTGTACAGCACGGTGACGTCGGCGTTCTCCGAGTCGACCGCCTTGAGCACGCGGTCGAGCATCGGCCCGACGGCGAGCACCACACCGCGTTTTCCGTGACGCAGCGCGGTGAAGCCTTCACCCACCGGATACGCCTGCGTGTTCTCGTGCAGCGAAAGCCTGACGTAGACCCGGTTGTCGTCCTTCAACGCCTGCCGCAGCAGAGGCGTGACCTCATCCGCGTGTCCAGGCACGTGAACGGTCCAGCCGGGCAGCGTGTCGAACAACGCGACGTCGCCCGGTGACTGGTGCGTGCGCCCCCACGCCGGGTCGTCATAGGAAGCGCCGATGCTCACGAACACCGCGCCCACGTCCTGATGACCGATGTCGAGCTTGATCTGCTCGTACGGCCGTTCGACGAGGAACGGCGCGTAGCTGTGCACGACCGGCCGCAACCCCGCCAACGCCAGACCGCCCGCCACGCCGACCATGGTCTGCTCGCGGATTCCGACGTCCACGACGCGTTCGTTCTCCTGCGGGAACTCGTTGCTGGAGATCACCGCGGTCACCACGGCGATCCGCGGGTCGTGTGAGATCTCGTCGTTGACCGTCTTGACGAAGGCCTGGCGCATCGTGGTCATCAGTAGCTCCTCTCGATCTTGGCGACCACCGCGTACGGGCGGTCGTGCGGCGCGGTCAGCGCGGCGAAGACAGCCTCGTGGTCACGGCCGTCGATCTCGGTGGCCTGCCAGCCCTCGACGGCGAAGCGGCGCGCGATGCCACCGGGCCAGCCGTACATCGCGGACCGGTTGTCGATCACGATCGCGGTGAGGTTCGCGACGTTCAGCCGCGCCGCCACCGCGATCGCCTCGTGGTTGCTGCCCTCGTCCAGCTCACCGTCGCCGACCAGCACGAACGTCCGCCCGCGGCTCTTGTGCACCCGCTGCCCGATCGCGGTCCCCACCGCGATCGGCAGGCCGTGGCCGAGCGAGCCGCTGCTGATCTCGACGCCGGGAACGAGCACCCGGTCGGGGTGCTGGCCGAGCGGGCTGTCCCACGAGGTCCACTCGTCCAAAATGGACTCGTCGATGAACCCCTTCTCCGCCAGCACCGCGTAGTAGGCCATCGGCCCGTGCCCCTTGGACAGCAGGAACCGGTCGCGATCGGGGTCGTCGACGGTGGCCGGGGTGACGTTGAGGATCTGGTCGTAGAGAACCCAGAGCACGTCGATCGTGGAAGCCGCCGCCCACTCGTGCTTCTCGTCCCCGGCCATCCTCGCGAAGAGCTCTGGTATCCGTTGCATGGCACCAACTGTTCAACCTCGACCATGCTGGAGGTCAAGCGGTTATCATGATCTGGTGAGCAAGTTGCCGGAAATGCTGACCATCGGCCAGGTCGCCGAACGCAGCGGCGTCCCCCACACCGCGCTGCGCTTCTACGAGGACCGCGGCCTGATCGCCTCCGTCCGCACCGCGGGAAACCAGCGGCGCTACCACCGCACGGTGCTGCGCCGGCTGGCCTTCATCCGCACCGCCCAACGCGTGGGCCTCACCCTGGAGGACGTCCGCGACGCCCTGGCCCAGCTGCCGGACAACCGCACACCCACGAAATCCGACTGGGAACGCCTCTCCCGCTCGTGGAAGACCGAACTCGACGCCCGCATCGACGCGCTGTACCGGCTGCGCGACCGTCTGACCGGGTGCATCGGGTGCGGGTGCCTGTCGCTGCGCAGCTGCGCGCTGCAGAACATCGACGACGAGCAGGCGTCACACGGGCCGGGCGCTCCCCGGCTCAAGCCCGTCCTCGAAGGCGGCACGATCTAGGAACTCCCGCACCGCGCCCAGGTACCCGTCGGGCTCGTCGACGTGCAGCATGTGGCCCGCGTTCTCGAACACGACGGCGCTTGCCCGCGGGATCAGTTCGAGTGTGGACTCGACCAGGCCGACCGGGAACGTCATGTCCTGCCGGCCGTGCAGCAGGAGCACAGGAACGTCGAGGTCGGCGATCCGTTGCGCGGCATCGGGAAGCCGCGGTGAGACCAGGCCGCCTGCCTGGAGCTGACGCACCCACTCCGCGCCGAACCTCACCTGTCCCAGCCGCTTCAGGTAGGCCGGCATCCGCGCGGCACGCCGGACGTTGGCCTCCACGGCCGCGAACGCGTCGGCCCGCACGCACTGCTCCGGCGTCAGGTCCTCGCGCTGCCACGGATCCTCCTGGCCCGCCAGGACCTCGTCCCGCTCCGCCCATCCCTCGAAGGCCTCCGGCGGCACCGGCAACACGCTGCTGCCCGACACGATCAGGCTGCGCACGCGCGACGGATGAGTGATCGCGAACCGCTGCGCGACCATGCCGCCGTAGGAGTGACCGAGGACGTCCGCACGTTCGACCTCGAACGCGTCCAGCACCCGCACCAGGTCTTCCACCACGCCGTCCGGGTGGTACTCCGGCACTCGCCCCGACCGGCCACATCCGCGCAGGTCCGGCAGCAGCAGCCGGCAGTCCAACCGGTCGAGCGGGTCGCGGAGATAGCTGTGGTCCCAGTCGGGGCCGCCGTGGATCGCGAGCAGCGTCCCGTCCCCAGCGCCTTCCTGCCAGGCCACGAAGATCTCGGTCTCGCCAGGAACCCGCCGCTCACGCCACATCCGGCCCATGAAACCGCAAAACCGGTGGACGCGCTGTGGTTTCCTGGGTGCGAAATGGAAGAACAACGAATGATCCGCCTCTCGAAGCGGATGTCCAAGGCGCTCCGGCACCAGCCCGAGCGCGTCGGCCTCACCCTCGACCCTTCGGGCTGGGTGCCGGTGGCCGACCTCCTGAACGCGCTCGGCATCTCCGCGGCCGACATGCGCGAAGTCGTGGAACAGAACGACAAGAAGCGCTTCACGATCGACGGCGACCGCATCCGCGCGAACCAGGGCCACAGCGTCGAGGTGGATCTGGGCCTGCCGACCGCGATCCCGCCGGACCAGCTGTTCCACGGCACCGTCGCGCAGTACCTCGACGACATCATGCGCGACGGCCTGCGCCCCATGTCACGCCACGACGTGCATCTCTCGCCCGACCGCGAGACCGCACGCCGCGTCGGGGCCCGGCGCGGACGGCCGTTGATCCTCACCGTGGACGCCAGGGCGATGCACGCGGACGGGCACGAGTTCCGGCTCAGCGCCAACGGCGTGTGGCTCGCACAGCACGTCCCGGCCCGATATCTGGCCACGACGTGAAGCGCACGGTCGAGGCGGGTTACGACGCCATGGCGGAGCGCTACCTGGCCTGGTCCGCTCAGATCGCCGACGACCCGCGCGCCCACTACCTGACGGAGTTCGACCGAAGGCTCGACGACGGGGCCAAGGTCCTCGAACTCGGCTGCGGCGCCGGCGTCCCGAGCACGCGGAAGCTCGCCGAACGCCACGACGTGCTCGGCATCGACCTGTCACAGCAGCAGATCGACCTGGCCCGCGTCAACGTGCCCGGCGCGCGGTTCGAGAAGGCCGACATGACCGCGCTGGACCTCCCGGACGCCGAGTTCGACGGCATCGCGGCGTTCTACTCGATCCTGCACGTCCCCCGCGACGAACAGCCCGCGCTCGTCGCCCAGATCGCACGGTGGCTCAAGCCCGGCGGCCTGTTCCTGGCCTCGCTCGGCACCGGCACGCCGGACGTCACCGAGAACTGGCTCGGCGTGGAGATGTTCTTCGGCAGCAACACACCCGCCGAGAACCGCGAACTCCTCGCGCGGCACCTGGAGATCGTCGTCGACGACCTGGTGACCATGCACGAGCCGGACCCAGCGACGTTCCACTGGGTCCTCGCCCGCAGAAACTAGATGAGCCAGAGCACCGCGCCGCCGACCGCCACGACGGTCAGCACCAGCAGGACGACCGCCAGGAACTTGGCGGTCTTCCAGGTGGCGTAGACGCCGCCGCCCAGAAAGCCCGCGAGCGCCAGCAGGCCGATGACGACGACTTCCTTCGGCATCAGAGGACGCCCTTGGTCGACGGGATGCCGCCGACGCGCGGGTCGGGCTCCACGGCCGCGCGCAGGGCGCGGGCGATCGCCTTGTACTCGGCCTCCGCGATGTGGTGCGGGTCGCGGCCGTACTCGACGCGCACGTGCAGTGCGATCTGGGCGTGGAAGGCCAGCGACTCGAACACGTGGCGGTTCAGCACGAACGGGTAGTTGCCGCCGATCACGAACGAGTTGAACTGCTCCGGCTCGCCGCGGTGCACGGTGTACGGGCGGCCCGAGACGTCGACGGAGGCGTGCGCGAGGGTCTCGTCCATCGGGATCCAGCAGTCGCCGAAACGGCGGATGCCCTTCTTGTCCCCCAACGCTTCCCGCAGCGCCTGGCCCAGCACGATCGCGATGTCCTCGACCGAGTGGTGGGCGTCGATGTGCGTGTCACCGGTAGCGCGGACGATCAGGTCGAAGCAGCCGTGCACGCCGAACGCGGTGAGCATGTGGTCGTAGAACGGCACGCCGGTGCTGATCTCGACCTGGCCGGTGCCGTCCAGGTCGATCTCCACGTAGACCGACGACTCCTTGGTGGTGCGCTCCACCTTGCCCACACGACTCACCGGCTGACCTCCTTGCTGGCCGCGAGGAATGCGTCGTTCTCCTCGGGCGTTCCGATGGTCACCCGCAGGTGACCCGCGATTCCGACGTCCCGGATGAGCACGCCGTGGTCCAAATAGGACTTCCATGTCTCGCGTGCGTTCTCGAACCAGCCGAACAGCACGAAGTTCGCGTCCGAGGGCACGACCTGAAAACCCATGGCCGTCAGCTCGGCAACCACTCGATCACGTTCCGCGGCGAGCAGCGCCACGGAACCCAGCGTCTCCTCGGCGTGCCGCAACGAGGCCCGCGCGGCCGCCTGCGTCAGCGCCGACAGGTGGTACGGCAGGCGCACCAGCTGCAGTGCGTCGACCACGGCCGGGGCGGCGGCGAGATAGCCCAGCCGCCCGCCCGCGAAAGCGAACGCCTTCGACATCGTGCGCGAGACGATCAGCCGCGACCCGTACTCGTCGAGCAGCTTGATCGCGCTCTCCTGCGGGGAGAACTCCGCGTACGCCTCGTCGACCACGATCATGCCCGTCGAGGACGCGATCAGCAGCCGCAGGTCGTCCAGCGGGATCGACTGCCCGGTCGGGTTGTTCGGCGACGTCACGAACACCACGTCCGGGCGTGTCTCCGAAATGATCTCCGCGGCCTTCTCCACGTCCAGCGAGAAGTCCGGCCGCCGAGGAGTCGGCGACCACTCGGTCCGCGTGCCGGCGGCGATGATCGGGTGCATCGAGTACGACGGTTCGAAGCCCAGCGCCACCCGCCCAGGACCACCGAACGCCTGCAGGATCTGCTGGAGGATCTCGTTGGACCCGTTGGCGGCCCAGACGTTCTCCGACGTCAGCGGCACCGAAGTCACCAATGCCAGGTAAGCCGCCAGGTCCTCGCGCAACGCCACCGCGTCACGGTCCGGATACCGGTGCAGCTCGCCCGCGATCTCCGCGACGGCGGCCACGACGTCCGCGGCCAGCGCATCCGTCGGCGCGTACGGGTTCTCGTTGGTGTTCAGGCGATATGGGACGTCGAGCTGCGGCGCGCCATAGGGTGTGCGGCCGCGCAGGTCCTCACGCAGGGGCAGGTCGGAAAGTTCCACCCGTGCGCCGACGACAGGCTTCATCGGGGGAACCTCGCTGTGACGGCCTGCCCGTGCGCGGGCAGGTCCTCCGCGTTGGCCAGCGCGACGACCTTGTCCGCGACCTCGCGCAGGGCTTCCTCGGAGTAGTCGATCACGTGGATACCGCGCAGGAACGTCTGCACGGACAGCCCCGACGAGTGCCGCGCGCAGCCACCGGTGGGCAGCACGTGGTTCGAGCCGGCGCAGTAGTCGCCCAGGGAGACCGGCGAGTGCGCACCGACGAAGATCGCACCGGCGGACCGGATCCGTGCGGCCACCGCACGCGCGTCGGCGGTCTGGATCTCCAGGTGCTCGGCCGCGTAGGCGTCGACGACCCGGACCCCTTCGTCCACAGAGGACACCAGCACGATGCCCGACTGCTTGCCTGCCAGCGCCGTGCGGATCCGCTCGATGTGCTTGGTCGCGGAGATCTGGCGCTCCAGCTCGGCGTCCACCGCGTCCGCCAGCTCCACGGAGGTCGTCACCAGCACCGAGGCGGCGAGCGGGTCGTGCTCCGCCTGGGAGATCAGGTCGGCGGCCACGTGCACCGGGTCGGCCGTCGAGTCGGCCAGGATCGCGATCTCGGTCGGCCCCGCCTCGGAGTCGATGCCGATCAGCCCGCGCAGCAACCGCTTGGCCGCAGTCACGTAGATGTTGCCCGGACCGGTGATGATGTCGACCGGCGCCAGTGCGGCACCGTCCGTGTCCACCCCGCCGTGCGCCATCAGGGCCAGGGCCTGGGCGCCACCGGCGGCCCACACCTCCTCGACCCCGAGCAGTGCGGCGGCGGCGAGGATCGTCGGGTGCGGCAGGCCGCCGAACTCGGCCTGCGGCGGCGAGCACACCACCAGCGACTCGACGCCGGCGATCTGCGCGGGCACGACGTTCATCACGACCGTCGACGGGTACACGGCGAGGCCGCCAGGCGCGTAGAGACCGACGCGACCGACCGGCACCCACTTCTCGGTCACGGTGCCGCCGGGCACGACCTGCGTCGTCGTATCAGTGCGGCGTTGGTCGGCGTGCACGCGCCGGGTGCGCGCGATCACCTCTTCCAACGCCTCGCGCACGGCCGGGTCCAACGAGGACAAAGCAGACGAGATCTCCGAAGCGGGCACACGGACAGAAGCAGGACGAACGCCGTCGAACTTCTCCGTGTACTCCAGAACGGCATCGACACCGCGCTCGGCGACCGCGTCCACGATCGGGCGCACATGATGCAGCACAGCGTCCACGTCCATCTCGGCGCGCGGCACGATGGCGCGCAACTGAGCGGGAGTCGTGGTGCGACCTCGCAGGTCGATGCGGCTGAGCATGTCTTACAGGGTAGTTCCTGCGGAAATCTGTCAACGGTCAGCCCGCTAACGGCGCTATCTCAGCCCGTGACACCACGGCCACGCTCGGTCGAGCACCACTCCGTCGCAAACCCCTGCTGATGATGGAGGAACGATGTTCAGCAAGAGCCGCGGCAAGATCGCCGCAGTGCTCGCCATCTGTCTGCCCGTGCTGGTCGCGGGCATGGCGGCACCCAGCAACGCCGACTCCGGCCGCTATCTGCTGGAAGTCACCGCGAACACGTCCGCCGAACGCACCCAGATCGCGCAGCTCGGCGTCGACGTGCTCGGCGCGACCAAGCTCACCACGATCTCGGTCGTCGCCGACAAGTCCCAGTACCAGGCCCTGCAGGCGACCGGTCTGCCGATCAAGTACGTCGGCGACTTCGAGCAGCAGCTCAAGAGCCTCGGCAAGGTCGAGTTCAAGGACCCGCAGCCTGGCCAGATCGGCACGCAGGACTTCCCGTCCGGGTACACCGGCTACCACAACTTCGCGGAGATGACCGCGGAGCTGCAGCAGACGGTCCGCGACCACCCGACCCTGGCGAGCCTGCGCAGCATCGGCAAGAGCTTCCAGAACCGGGACATCTGGGCGCTCAAGGTCAGCGACAACGTCGCGACCGACGAGAGCGAACCCGAGGTGATCTTCACCTGCAACCAGCACGCCCGTGAGCACCTGACGGTCGAGCAGTGCCTGCAGATCATCAAGCGCTACACCGACAACTACGCCACCCCGGCGATCAAGAACCTGGTGGACAGCCGCGAGGTCTGGTTCATCCCGATGGTCAACCCGGACGGCGTGGAGTACGACATCGCCACCGGTTCGTTCCGCGGCTGGCGCAAGAACCGCCAGGGCAACGGCACCGACCTGAACCGCAACTGGGGCTACAAGTGGGGCTGCTGCGGCGGTTCCAGCGGCAGCACCACGTCGGACACCTACCGCGGCACGGCGGCGTTCTCCGCTCCGGAGACCAACGTCATCAAGAACTTCGTGAACTCCCGTGTCGTCGGTGGCGTCCAGCAGATCAAGACGAACATCGACTTCCACTCGTTCTCGGAGCTCGTGCTGTGGCCGTTCGGCTACACCACCGCGAACACCGCACCGGGCCTGGACGCGACCGAGGAACGCGCGTTCCGCACGCTCGGCCAGCAGATGGCCGCCACCAACGGCTACACGCCGGAGCAGGCGAGCGACCTGTACATCACCGACGGCAGCATCGACGACTGGATGTGGGGCCAGCACAAGATCTGGTCGTACACCTTCGAGATGTACCCGAGCAGCGGCGGCCTCAACGGCTTCTACCCGCGCGACACGGTCATCGCGGCGCAGACGTCGCGCAACGACCGCGCCGTCGACCTGTTCGTCAGCTACTCGGACTGCGTCAAGCGAGTCATCAACGTGAGCTGCTGACGATCCGCTCCAACGCCTGATCGATCTCCTCAGGAGTGACGAAGTAGTGCGGGGATGCCCGCACTACTTCGTCCAGGCCCCGCCTCGTCATGTCGATCAGCGTCGACCCGGCCTGCGACACCGTGACCGCGACCTTCTCGGCCCACAGCCGGTCCTTGAGCTCCATCGCAGGCACCCGGCCGGACGTGAACGTGACGATGCCCGACTGACGTTCGCCGAGGTCCCGCACCGTGATGCCGGGAGTGGCCCTCAGCCCCTCCCGCAAACGCTTGGCACGGTCCGCGACCTCGGCCTCGATCACGTCCAGGCCCTTGTCCAGCGCGTAGCGAGCCGCCGCGATCAGGCCGAGCCGGTCGGCGACGCCGCACTCCCACAGCTCGAACACCCGAGCGTCGTCGCGCAGCCGGTACTCCATCGGCCCGGTCCACACGCCGCTGTGCAGGTCCACCAGCCGTGGGCGCAGCCGGTCCCTCACTTCGTCACGCACCACCAGCGCACCGGTACCGCGCGGTCCGCGCAGCCACTTACGACCTGTACACGCCAACATGTCGTAGTCGATGCCACGCAGATCGAGCTGTCCGGTCGACTGGCAGGCGTCGAGCAACACCAGCGCACCGACCTCACGAGCCGCCGCCGTGATGTCGTTCACCGGGTTGATCAGGCCGCCGTTCGTCGGCACGTGCACGAGCGAGATCAGCTTGACTCTGTTGTCAAGGTTCAGAGCGTCGACGTCGACCTGTCCGTGGACGTCGGAAGGGATGACCTCGACGCTCGCCCCGGTCTCCGCCGCACGACGCAGAACCGGGATCGCATTGCCACCGTATTCGACCTCTGTGACAAGAATTCGGTCCCCGGCCGAGAGCGGCACCGCGTCGAAGGCGGCCAACCATGATCGAGTCGCACTGTCCGTGAAAGCGACCTCGGTCGGGCGACACCCGAACAGGTCAGCGAGGACGCCGTAGCCCGCCTCCAGGTCATCGCGGCGTTCAGCGGCGGCGCGATAGCCACCGATCTCGGTCTCCCGCCTGAGATGGCCGATCACCTCGTCCACGACACCAGGAGCCGGGATCGACGAACCGGCGCTGTCCAAGAAGATCAGATCGCTCACCAGCCCAACTGTGCCACCATCGAGTACATGGGGGATCGCTCGTTCGGGTACAGCGCTCAAGTCCGTCCGTTCTTGTGGGTTTTCCTCGTCCTCACACCTGCGGAGATCGTGCTGGTCGAATTGCTCGTGCCGTGGTTTTGGCTGCGCGCGGTGTTGTTGGCGTTCGGCGCACTTAGTGCCGCACTGCTCGCATGGCAACTGTGGATGCTCTACAAGTTCAAACACGAGATCGACGACGAGTACCTGTGGCTGAGGTACGCCCGTGAGTTCGAGTACCGGATTCCGTTGGCGGCCATCGAAACCGCGACGCACGGCATGACCAGCCGGTCGACGAACAGGACGCGGTCCGTTGTGGACGACACGCTCGTGCTGGAGATATCCAACTCCACCAACGTTCTCGTCAACCTCAACGAGCCGCAGGAGATCGACCTGGGCAGGCGCGGCGCGCACGAGGTGACGAAGATCGAGTTCTGGACCGACAGCCCCGACGAGATGGTGCGCGCACTGCGGAAATAGGCTCGTCCGCATGGTGGAGATCCCCTACGGCAAGCGCATGCGGCCGCGGTACTGGCGATTCCTGATCATCACGGTGATCGGTGTCGCGCTGGTGGCGTTCGCCCTGGACATCCCGTGGCTGCTCATCACGCTGATAGTGCTCGGTGTGCTGAACACGGTCGTGTGCGTCGGCGCGATCTACATCCTGCACAAGCAGCCGCACACGGTGTCCGACGACGAGCTGCGGTTGCGGCAGCTGGGGTTCTTCGACTGGCGCATCCCGACCACCGACCTCGGTGCCGCCCAGGTCGCCGAGCGCGGTCACAAGGGGCAGCGCAGCGTCGAGGTGATCGGCGACGCGCTCGTGATCCAGTCGCTGACCAAGACGAACGTGTCCGTGCCGTTCCGCGAGCCGCAGCTGGTCGATCTGGGCAAGACCGGGGTGCAGCGGGTGGCGCGGGTCGACTTCTGGGCGGACGACCCCGCGCAGGCCGTCCGCGACATCAACGCCAGGACGGCCTGACGACTACTTGGGCTCCCACTTGTCGAGGTTCCACCACGGCCCCCAGGCGAGCGCGCCGTAGGAGTTCGGGTCGACCACGGCCTGATAGCCGTTCCACGAGTCGCGCAGCACGTACGCGTGTTCGGGGAAGACCAGCGGGACCATCGACGGCGCCGCGATGAACGCCTGCTGGAAGAGCTTGTACGCCACGGCCCGTTGCGCCGGGTCGATGAGCTTGCGGCCGTTCTCCAGCGCCGCGTCGGCCGCCGGGCTGCCCTGGCCGCGCAGGTCGTAGAGCATCAGGTCGGGATCGAACGGCGAGCCCTCGCCGTAGAGCAGCGCGTCCTGGGCCATCCGCGGGCGGATCGCCTCCCACGAGAGGCCGGCGAGCTGCACGTCGACGCCCACGGCCTTGGCGTCGGCCGCGAACGCCGTGGCCAGGTCGGCCCGCAGGTCGTCACCGAGCGGGTACATCAGCGTGAACCGGGCAGGCACGCCCTCGCGGACCCTGATGCCGTCCGCACCGGGCACCCAGCCACCGGCGTCGAGCCGGCGGGCAGCCTCGTTCTTGTCGAAGCGGTACTTCGCGGTCGGGTCGAACTCCTCGGCCAGCGCGTCCGGCACCGGCGTGTACGCGATGGTGCCCTTGCCCTCCAGCAGGGTGTCGATCATGCCCTGGCGGTTCGCGGCGAAGTTCAGCCCGAGGCGGATGGCGGCGTTGCCGGTGACCGGGTTCGCCGCGGGCAGCCGCACGGCCCGGTAGTCGGCGCTGCGGTGGTACTGCACGAGCAGGCCGGACCTGCCGGCGAACTGGGTCGCGATCTTGGGCGGCAGCACCGTGCCGTCGAACTCGCCGGCCTGCATGCGGCTGGCGCGCTGGTTGTCGTCGGTGACGAAGACGACGGTCAGCTTCTTGACCTTGGGCGCGCCGTCGAAGTAGCTGTCGTTGGCGTCCAGCAGCAGCCGGTCGCCCTTCTTCCACTCGGTGACCTTGTACGGGCCGGTGCCGACGGGCTGGCCGTTCGCGTTCGCCTGCTCGCTGGGCAGAACGCCGAGGACGAGCAGGTGCGGGAACGCGGCCTGCGTCTGCGTGAGGGTGAAACGGACCGTGGACGGGTCTACCTGCTCGACGCCCTTGAGCGTGCTGAACCTGTCCTTGATCGAGTTCTGCAACGCCGCCGTGTAGGTGGCGACCACGTCCTCCGCGCCGAACGTGCTGCCGTCGGTGAACTTCACGTCGCCGCGCAGCTTCACCGTCCAGCTCAGTCCGTCCGCGGCCGGTTCCGGCAGGTCGGCGGCGAGCTGCGGCTTGAGCGACCCGTCCTGGCGGTGCTCGACGAGCCCGTCGTAGATCTTCGACACGCCCTGCGCGCCGTAGCCGAGCAGCGGGTTCAGCGTCGTCGGCTCGTCGCGGTCGGCCAGCACGATCGACGTGCCGTTCGTGCCACCGTCCGGGCGGGGTGTGGCGGTCTCGGTGCAGCCCGCGACGGCCAGCAACACGACCAGTGCCGCGACCGGCAGCAGGAGCAGTGGGGAACGCACGAGTCGGACCCTACAGTGATCCCCATGCGCATCGCCGTGAGTCAGATCAGCTCCACGACCGACCCCCGGTCCAACCTGGAGCTCGTCCGCGACGCGGTGCGCAGGGCCGACGGCGCGCGGGTCGTCCTGCTGCCTGAAGCGACGATGTGCCGCTTCGGCGTGCCGCTCGGACCGGTCGCGGAACCTCTGGACGGGCCGTGGGCCTCTGCCGTGCACGAGATCGCCGCCTCCCACGACGTCGTGGTCGTCGCCGGCATGTTCACGCCTTCCGGTGACCGCGTGACGAACACCCTGCTGGTCACCGGGCCGGACGTCCACGTCGGCTACGACAAGATCCACCTGTTCGACGCGTTCGGGTTCCAGGAGTCGCGCACCGTCGCGCCCGGATCGGACGTGGTGACCTTCGAGGTCGACGGCGTCACGCTGGGCGTGGCCACCTGCTACGACATCCGCTTCCCCGAGCTGTTCCGCGCGTTGGCGGACAAGGGCGCGTCAGCGGTGCTCGTCGGGGCGTCGTGGGGTGCCGGGCCTGGCAAGAAGGAGCAGTGGGAGCTGCTGGTGCGGGCGCGGGCGTTGGACTGCACGTCGTTCGTCGTGGCGTGCGGCCAGGCGTATCCCGGTGACCTGGGCTCCACCGCGCCGACCGGGATCGGGTACTCGACCGTCGCGGATCCGCTCGGGAACGTGGTTCTGCAGCTTTCCGACCAGCCGGAGGTCTCTGTCGTCGACCTCGATCTCACGGCGGTGGAACAAGCCCGCCAGGTCCTGCCCGTGCTGGCGAACCGACGGCTACGTTGACGTCCATGCGCATCGTTTCGGCTGTGGTGGCCGCTTTGCTGTTGTTCTCCGGCGTGGCATCAGCGACGCCCTCGCGCGGGGTGACCGGCACGATCCTCGCCCAGTGGTCGGCGGGCGGGCGCGACTACACGCTGCGGGAGATCGTGATCGACCCCGGCGGCTCGACCGGGTGGCACAACCACGACGGCACGCTCTACGCGTTCGTGAAGAAGGGCGTGCTGACGCGGACTCTCGGCGACTGCACCACGACTTTCGTGCACCACCGCGGGGACGCGCTGGTCGAGGAGCCGAACCACGTGCACATCGGGCGCAACCTCGGCACTTCGCCGATGGTGCTGGAGGTGTTGTACGTGAACCCTCCCGGCGCGCCGTTGTCCCGCGACGAACCGAATCCGGGCTGTTCCTTCGAATGAGCTTGACCTCCAGCTAGGTCGAGCTCACAGGATCAGGGGCATGACTCTTCCTGAGCTGCCCTCGTTCGTCCGCGACCGCAAGGAACTCGACGGCTTCAAGCTGTACCGCTCCGGCGGCCCGAACAGTGACAAGAAGGTCGGCTGCGTCGTGCTGGTCACGGTCGACACCGACGACGAAGCCACCGCACGAGGGTGGGTCGACTCGGTGTTCGTCGCGCTGGCGAGCGAGCCGAACCCACACCCCGGCGGGGTCTCCGCCGCCTTCCACATCCGGGAGGACGGCAAACAGGTCGTCAACTACGCGGAGTGGGTCAGCGCCGAGGACCACGAGGACGCGGTGACCCGCACGCCGTTGCGCGGTGTCGGCTCCGACACGACGGACTGGGAGCGGGTGCGGAGCTTCCCCGGCGTCCGCCACGGAGGCTTCACCCGCTACCAGCCGCCGGCGCAGGCCGAGGCCGAGTGACGGGCTGGGGCCCGCTCTGGGGGTGCGGGCCCCAAGCCGCTACTTCAGGTCCAGGCCGAGATCGAGTGACGGCGACGAGTGCGTGAGGCCGCCGACCGCCAGGTAGTCCACACCCGTCTCCGCGTAAGCGCGGGCCACGTCCAGGGTGAGTCCGCCGGACGCCTCCAGCTTCACGTTCGCGGGCTTCCTGGCCACGGCCTGAGCGCACTGCTCGGGCGTGAAGTTGTCCAGCAGCACCAGTTCCGCACCCTCGTCGATCGCCTCGTCGAACTGCTCCAGGCTGTCGACCTCGACCTCCATCAGCAGGTCCGGTGCGTGCGCACGGGCCGCCCGGATCGCGGCACCGACGGAACCCGCCGCGGCGACGTGGTTGTCCTTGATCAGGATCGCGTCGCCGAGGCCCATCCGGTGGTTCACGCCGCCACCGCACCTGACCGCGTACTTCTGCAGCAAACGCAGGCCCGGCAACGTCTTGCGCGAGTCGCGGACGAACGCACCGGTGCCCTCGATCGCGTCGACCCAGCGTGCCGTCCGGGTGGCGATGCCGGACAGGTGGCAGATCAGGTTCAACGCCGTGCGCTCGACCGTGAGCAGGCCGCGGGTCGGGCCGACCAGCACCAGCGCCGGCTCACCGGGCACCGCCTTGTCGCCGTCCTGGGCCTCCGAGAGCACCTCGATCTCGGGCAGATAGCGCTGGAAGGCAGTGCGCGCAACGGAAACACCGCACAGCACGCCGGACGCACGAGGGGTGATCTCGGCGGTCGCGGTCGACTTCTCCGGCACGGTCGCCAAAGTCGTGGCGTCCAGGCCGTAGCGGAGGTCCTCCTCGAGCGCGAGCTGGATCACCCGGTTCGCGTCGTCCCAATCGATGGTCACGCCACACCTTCCGCGAGAACGGGATCGGCCAGCACGGGCTGACCGGTCGGGGTGAGCCGGACGAGCTGACTGCGTTGCCACGCCTGGGAACGCTCGGTGAAGTCAGTGCGGACGTGGCAGCCGCGCGACTCGGTGCGTTCCTGAGCAGCGGCGATCAGGGCGCGGGCGGCCATGGTCAGCGCCGCGTCCTCGACCAGTTCGCGCGACTCCAGCTGCTTGTCCACGGTGGACACGTCCAGCACAGAGCCGACGACGGCGAGACCCTCGGCGTCACGGCCGATCGCGGCGTAGCGGGACATCACGCGCTGGAGCAGGTCGCGGTCGGCGACAGGTGCCGTGGGCAGCACCGGATCGACCGCGCGAGCCGGGGTGACCAGGCCGAGCGCCAGATCGGACGCCACGGCCTCGGCGGCACGGGTGCCGCAGACCAGGCCTTCGAGCAAGCTGTTGGAGGCCAGGCGGTTCGCGCCGTGCAGGCCCGTGCGAGCGACCTCACCGACGGCGTACAGGCCGGTGACGCCCGTGCGGCCGTCGACAGAGGAAACCACGCCACCACAGGCGAAGTGTGCCGCCGGGGCCACGGGAATCGGGTCCACGGCCGGGTCGACGCCGACCGAGACGCACGCCGCGTAGACGGTCGGGAACCGGGTGGCCATGTCGTGCAACGCGGTCGCGTCCAGGAAGACGTGGTCGTCCACACCGCCGGGCTCCAGCGCCATGTGCCGGGTGATCGCGGCGGCCACGACGTCGCGCGGGGCGAGGTCCTCGAGCGGGTGCACGCCCTTCATCACGCGGGCGCCGGTCACGTCGACCAGCACGGCACCCTCGCCGCGCACGGCTTCCGTGACGAGCGGGCAGCGGCCTCGCGCACCCCGGCCCGTGTACAGCACGGTCGGGTGGAACTGGATGAACTCGACGTCCGCGGCCAGCGCACCGGCGCGCAACGCCAGCGCCAGCCCGTCCCCCGTCGCGACGGACGGGTTCGACGTCGCCTGGTACATCTGACCGATGCCGCCGGTCGCGAGCAGCACGGCCGGAGCGGTCAGCACGCCGGGCACGCCGTTGCTGTCGAGCACCAGCAACCCGGCGACGGCACCGAGCGGTGTCTTCACCGCGTCGACCGCGACGTGGTTCTCCAGCAGGGGAACCCGTCCGTCCACAGTGGCCTTGAGCAGCGCGCGCTCGACCTCGGCGCCGGTCGCGTCACCGCCGGCGTGCACGACGCGGAACGCGCTGTGGCCGCCTTCGCGGGTCCGTTCCAGCAGGCCGTCCGGCCGGGCGTCGAACGTCGCGCCGCGCTCGCGCAGCTTCGCCACGGCCTGGGGGCCGTCGGTGATGATCGCCGTGACCGCCACGTCGTCACAGAGGCCCGCGCCCGCCGTCAGCGTGTCCTCGATGTGCCGGTGGACCGAGTCGCCGGGGTCGTGCTGGTCCTCCATGACAACGGCGACGCCGCCCTGAGCCCAGCGCGTGTTGCCGTCATCGCCCGCCGCCTTCGTGACGACCAGGACACGAAGTCCCAGCTCACGGGCCCGGAGCGCGGCGGTCAGGCCCGCCACGCCCGTACCGACCACGATCAGGTCGGCCCGCGCCTCCCAGCGCGCGGCCATCACTCACCGCCGCCGGGCTGACCGATCTCGATCATGCGCTGCACGGCGCCCTGGGCGCGCTTGGCGGTCTCCAGGTCCACGTGCACCTCGTCCAGGCCGTCGCGCACGCACCGCAGCAGCGCGGCCGGCGTGATCATCTTCATGTAGGTGCAGGACGCGCGGTCGTTCACGGCGCGGAAGTCGATCTCCGGAGCGGCCTTGCGCAGCTGGTGCAGCATGCCGACCTCGGTCGCGACGAGCACCTTGGTCGCCTTCGTCGAGCGGGCGGCGGTGATCATGTCGCCGGTCGAGAGGATCTTGACCTTCTCCGCCGGGACGATGCCCTCGCCGCTCAGGTACAGCGCGCTCGTCGCGCAGCCGCACTCCGGGTGGATGAACAGGTCGGCGTCCGGGTTCGCGGCGGCGCGTTCGGCCAGCTCAGGGCCGTTGATGCCGGCGTGGACGTGGCACTCGCCCGCCCAGATGTGCAGGTTCTCGCGGCCGGTCTCGCGCTTGACGTGCGCGCCCAGGAACTGGTCCGGGCAGAACAGCACCTCGCGGTCGGCCGGGATCGAGCGCACCACGTCGACGGCGTTCGACGACGTGCAGCAGATGTCCGTCTCGGCCTTCACCTCGGCCGTGGTGTTCACGTAGGACACGACGACCGCGCCGGGGTGCTCGGCCTTCCACTCGCGCAGCTGCGCGCCGGTGATCGAGTCGGCGAGCGAGCAGCCAGCGCGCTCGTCCGGGATGAGCACGGTCTTCCGCGGCGCGAGGATCTTCGCGGTCTCGGCCATGAAGTGCACGCCGCAGAAGATGATGGTCTCCGCGTCGGACTGCGCGGCGATCCTGCTCAGGGCGAGGGAGTCGCCGGTGTGGTGGGCGATGTCCTGGATCTCGGGGAGCTGGTAGTTGTGCGCCAGGATGACGGCGTTCCGCTCCTTCGCGAGGCGCAGCACCTCGTCCCGCCACTCGGCGTTCGGCTCGACTCCGCCGAACACACCTGACGCGGTTCGCTCCACAGTTGCGGTAGCGACCATCGCTGCCTCCTCGGTTCCAGGTTTTCGCCTGTTGGTCGAAAACGTGGCCGATAGTATCAGCCGAGTGGCGAGCGTGGGACACGAAGTTCTGGCAGCTGTGCTGCGGGTGAGAGGTGCGTCACTCCAGGTCATGCTGTGGGAACGCGCCAGGGAACCACATGCTCACCGCTGGTCGCTGCCGGGTGGCGGCCTGCGGGTGGACGAGGACGTGGAGACCTCCATCCGCCGTCAGCTCGCGGAAAAAGTCGATGTGCGACAACTGTCACACGTCGAGCAGCTGGCCGTCTTCAGCGCGCCCGACCGCGTGCCGGGCCCCCGCGTCGTGGCGACGGCGTTCCTCGGACTGGTCCCCTCGGACGTCGACCCGGAACGGCCGGCGGACACCGAGTGGCACTGCGTGGACACGCTCCCTCCGATGGCTTTCGACCACTCCTCGATCGTGCAGCGAGCGCGGCACCGGCTCGGCTCGAAGCTGTCGTACACGAACCTCGGCTTCGCCCTGGCGCCGCCGGAGTTCACCATCTCCCTGCTGCGCGACCACTACTCCGCGGCACTGGGCTACCGGGTGGCCGCGACGAACCTCCAGCGCGTGCTGTCCCGGCGGTTGTTGCTGGAACCGACGGGTGGCACCGCACCCACCGGCCCGTCCGGCGGCCGCCCCGCCGCGTTGTTCCGCTTCAGCGCCAAGGGAATCAAGGTGACCGATCCGTTCGCCGTGCTGAGGCCGCCAGGATCCGGCCGTCCGGCGGGCGGGAGTGGCAGCCCGTAACGTTGGGCGCGTGGCAGAGACGCTTCCGCTTTTCCCTTTGGGCACCGTGCTGCTGCCCGGGGCGTCTTTGCCGTTGCACATCTTCGAGCCCCGCTACCGCCAGCTCGTCGTCGACCTGATGACCGGCTCGCTGTTCGGCCGCACGTTCGGCGTCGTGTGCATCAAGGAGGGCTGGGAGGTGGGCGTCGACAACGTCGGCTCCCTGAAGGACATCGGCTGCTCCGCCGACCTCCTCGACGCCCGCCCGCTGCCGGAGGGCCGCTTCGACATCGTGACGCGCGGAGTGCGCCGCTTCCGCCTGCTAGACGTCGACACCACGACGGCGCCCTACCTGTTGGGGCACATCGAGTACATCGAGGACGCCCCGGTGCCGGAGGCCGCCCTCGAAGTCGTGCCGATCCTGGAACGCGGCGCACGCGCGGCCCACGAGCGTTACTGCGGCGCGGCCTGGCACCGCGAGGACTGGTCCTCCCCCGCCGACGACGTCTCGCTGGGCGCGCTGTCGTACCTGCTGGCGGCCGACTGCCTGCTGCCGGTCGAGGATCGGCAACGCCTGTTGGAGGAACGCTCGCCGGCGCGGCGGTTGCGCCTGGTCCGGCGGATGCTGCACCGGGAGACCGGGATTCTGAGCGCCCTGAAGGCCGTGCCGGTGCCGTTGACAGAGTTCGGGCACGTGCCGAACCCGAACTAGCCCGCCGGGAAGAACGCCTTGAGGGCGGGCACGACCAGGTGGGGACTCGCGCTCGGGCTGAAGTGGTGCGACTCCTCGACGAGGATTTTTTCGGCGCGCGGCAGGAGGTCTGCCAGCCGGTACAGGCCGTCGGTGAGATAGCGCGGAGACCTGGTGCCGCCGATCAGCAGCTTGTTCGCCGCGCAGAGCCGAGAAGCGCTGGAGATTCGCACTGCCCTCTTCGGCGATCTGGAAGTCGTGGCGGACGGTCGACAAGCGCTCGACCAACTCGTCCTGGTCATCCTCCGCTTTGCGCAGCACCGTCAGGAAGAGCCTTCGCGGCAACAGTCGCAGCCAGCTCGGCCCTACCTCGAGTCCCTTGAGGAGCGTGGTCATCGCCTCGTGGTGCTGCCCGGCCGCCAGCTCCTCGTTGAACCGTGCGATGACCTTGCCCTTGCGCTTCGACAGGTCGATGGGCGGCTCGTAGGCGGCCACGTGGGTGATGGCGGGTACCCGCAGGGCTGCCTGCAGCGCGATCACCGCACCAGAGCTGATGCCGAACAGCCGTTGGGCGCCGGTGGCTCCTGCCACGGCACTGATGTCCTCGACCTCGGCGCTGAGACCGTCCCCGGCTCGGAGCGGGCCGCCCTCGCCGCGGCCCCGGCGGTCGACGACGTGGACGGTGAAGTCGGCCGCCAGCGCGTCGGAGAGGCCCTGGACGTCGGCGGCGGACTCCATCGGGCCGGGGACGACGAGAAGACCCGGGCCGCTGCCGGTGGTGCGGTAGTCGATGGCGGTGCCATCGGCTGAGGTGATCAATCGTGGTTCCTCCTCTGCTCCTCACCACCCGAACGCCCGTACAGCGCGGGTTGTTGAGTCGCACGATCCAGCGCCACCCAGCCCAAGCCTGCACGCCGATCGTCGGATCGTTGAATTGTGGCCTTGTGGGATTGTTGAACAATCCTTACCCTGAGGGCCACATCACAGTCGACCACTCCTCCACCACGCTGCGAGGTGTCCCATGAGCACGACCACGACCGAGGACACAGGTCGTTTCGCCTGGTTCCGCAGTCTCGGCCAGAAGGGCAGGCGCGCGTTCATCGGCGCGTTCGGCGGCTACGGGCTGGACTCGTACGACTACTGGGTACTGCCCCTGAGCCTGGTCGCGATCAGCGGCTACTTCGGCCTCACCAAGGCCGAAGCCGGTCTGCTGGGCACGAGCACGCTGCTGATGAGCGCCATCGGCGGCGCGGTGGCGGGCATCATGGCCGACCGGTTCGGGCGGTCGAAAACGCTGATCATCACGGTCGCGGCATACGCGTTCTTCACCGTGCTGTGCGGCTTCGCGACCAACTACGAGACCCTGCTGGTCTTCCGCGCCCTGCAGGGTCTGGGCTTCGGCGGTGAGTGGGCGGCCGGGGCGATCCTCGTGGCCGAGTACTGCAAGCCGAAGTACCGCGGCCGCACGGTCGCGTTCATCCAGAGCGCGTGGGCCGTGGGCTGGGGCCTGGCGGTCATCATCAACACCCTCGTCGCCTCGCTCGCCGACCCGGCGTGGTCGTGGCGCATCATGTTCTGGACCGGCGCGCTCCCGGCGATCCTCATCTTCTACGTGCGCCGCAACGTCGACGACGCACCGGAAACCAAGGCACAGCCCAAGGAACGCGGCACGTTCCCCAAGATCTTCAAGGGCCCGATCCTCAAGACCACGCTGTTCGCGGCGCTCCTGGCCACCGGCGTCCAGGGTGGCTACTACACGCTCGCGACGTGGCTGCCGGCGTTCCTGCAGACCGGACGCGGCCTCACCATCATCGGCACCGGCGGGTACCTCGCGTTCCTCATCACCGGCGCGTGGATCGGGTACGTGTGCGGCGGCTATCTCACGGACTACCTGGGGCGCAAGAAGACCTTCACGGTGTTCGCGATCGCCAGCGCGCTGCTGATCGTCGCGTACACGCAGATTCCCAACGGCGCCAACACGTTGGTCATGTTCCTCGGCTTCCCGCTCGGGTTCTGCATGTCCGCGATCTTCAGCGGGTTCGGCAGCTACCTCAGCGAGCTCTACCCGACGCAGCTGCGGGGTACCGGGCAGGGCTTCACGTACAACTTCGGGCGCGCGTTCGGCGCGGTGTTCCCGGGACTGGTCGGGTTCATGGCCGACCGGCTCGGCATCGGCGGTGCCATGCTGTTCGGGGCGGCGGCGTACGGGATCGCGGTCATCGCGTTGATCTGGCTGCCGGAGACGGTCAACAAGGAGCTCGAATGACGACGGCGGGCAAGGCACCGGGACAGGCACAGGCCAACCTCATCGCCATCCCCAAGGACTGGGCGTACGACTTCCTGCTCTTCACGCACCGCAACCCCAAGCCGTGCCCGGTGCTCGACGTGCTGGACGCCGGTGAGACGGTCAGCGCGCTCAAGCAGGACGCGGACGTGCGCACCCACGCGCCGCGGTACCGGATCTGGGAGAACGGCGAACTCGTCGCGGAACCGGAGAACGCCACCGAGTACTGGCGCGACGACCTGGTGACGTTCCTGATCGGCTGCAGCTTCACGTTCGAGACGGCACTCGAAAGCGCCGGGGTACCGCTGCGGCACGTCGACCAGAAGAAGAACGTCTCCATGTTCGTCACGGACATCCAGTGCCGACCGGCAGGCAGGCTGCACGGGCCGATGGTCGTGTCGATGCGGTGGATTCCGGAGTCCCTTGTGGACATCGCGCACAAGGTCACCGCGCTGATGCCCTCGGTGCACGGGGCTCCGGTCGGCGCGGGAGATCCGCGAATGCTCGGCATCGAGAACATCCACGAACCCGACTTCGGCGACGCCATCACGCCGGAACCCGGTGACGTGCCGGTGTTCTGGGCGTGCGGGGTGACTCCGCAGGCGGTGCTGATGAAGTCCAAGCCACCGTTCGCGATCACGCACGCGCCGGGGCAGATGTTCGTGACCGACATGCCGGACTTCGCCTACCGAGTGGGGTAGGTCGCTCGAGGGCGGTGCCTCGCCTCAGCCGAGGCGCCGCCCCAGGTCGTCCAAACCGTTCCACGCCGTGCAGCAGCCGTAGGCCAGGGCGGCCGCGAGCGGCCACGCCAGAATTCCCCACCACGTCTCCAGCGAAGGCGCGACGAGCAGGGTGTCGTTCGGCTTGATCGACGACGGCATCGGGTACGCGCCCGCAGCCAGCGATCCGCCCAGCCACTGCGCGAACCACGCCGCCGCGAACGAACCCGCCGTCATGCCGAGCATCACGACGGGCCCACGCCGTTGCCGCAGCAGCCACACCGAGATGCCGGTGATGGTGCCCGCGCCCAGACCGATCAGCACGAACACCATCAGCGCGTCGAGCCGGTGGTAGCTCTCCACCCCGATCGGGTAGAACTTGTTGTCCTGCGGCGAGACGATCTTGAGCTGCGCCGGGGCGAGCCACGACCACACGTACGCGGCGGGCAGCCCGGCCGCGAACGTCGTCAGCAGGACCACCAGGCCCGGCAGCAGATCCCGCTTGACCACGACCTTCGGCCGGGGCCGGATGTAGTGGTAGACGTACGGCGGCTCCGGTACGGGTTCGATGCGCACCGGCGCTGCTTTCTCGTCCATTCGCGAGAGGTTACTACCGAGCCGACGCGGTCTCTCCGTGGCGGCTGCAGCGCGCCGTCCAGCCGTCCGGGGTCACCTGGACGACCATCCGGCGGGCGCACTCCGCGCAGTACCGCGGCGGGTCGATCATCGACAGCCGCTGACGGCAGAACGCGTGGTCGCCGCCGGATTCCTCTTTGCCGCAGAAAGAGCAGTACACGGTCGTAATCATCACAGGGTCTGGCTCAGCGCCTTGATGGGCATCGACAGTTCCTCGAGCATGTCGAGGTCCTGCTGCGCCGGGCGGCCGAGGTTCGTCAGGTAGTTGCCGACGATGATCGCGTTGATGCCGCCGAGCATGCCCTGCTTCGCGCCCAGGTCGCCGAACGTCAGCTCACGACCGCCGGCGAACCGCAGGATCGTGCGCGGCAGGGCCAGCCGGAACGCGCCGACCGTGCGCAGCGCCTCGGCGCCCTCGACGACCGGGTAGTTCTCGTACGGCGTGCCGGGGTTCGGGATGAGGAAGTTGAGCGGCACCTCGTCCGGCTCCAGCTCGGCCAGCTGCACGGCGAACTCCGCGCGCTGCGCCAGCGTCTCCCCCATGCCGATGATGCCGCCGCAGCAGACCTCCATGCCGGCCGCGCGGATCATCCTCAGCGTGTCCCAGCGCTCCTCCCAGGAGTGCGTGGTGACGACGTTCGGGAAGTGCGAGCGAGCCGTCTCGAGGTTGTGGTTGTAGCGGTGCACGCCCATCGCCACGAGCTCGTCGACCTGCTCCTGCGTGAGCATGCCGAGCGAGCAGGCGATCTGGATGTCGTTGCCGTCCTCACGGATGGCCTTGACGCCGTCGCGCACCTGCGAGAGCAGCCGCTTGTCCGGGCCGCGCACGGCCGCGACGATGCAGAACTCGGTCGCGCCGGTGTCGCGGGTCTGCCGCGCCGCGCGGACCAGGCCCGGGATGTCCAGCCACGCCGAACGCACGGGCGAGGGGAACTGGCCCGACTGCGAGCAGAAGTGGCAGTCCTCCGGGCAGCCGCCGGTCTTGAGCGAGACGATGCCCTCGACCTCGACCTCTGGCCCGCACCAGCGCTCACGCACCTCGTGTGCCAGGGCCAGGAGCTCGGGGATCCGGTCCTCAGGCAGTTCGAGCACCTTGAGCACCTGGGCTTCGGACAGTCCGACTCCTCGTTCGAGCACCTGCTCACGAGCCTCGTCGAGCACGTCGATCTGTTCCGGAGCTGCGGTCACGGTCTCTCCTCCTCCTGTGGCCTGGCGAGCACTATGCCTCACTGAATCCTTCATCGTGGAGCGACGTAGGTCACTGGACCGCGAACTGAGCCGCGAACGTCTCCGGGTCGAACTCGCCGCCGAACCACGGTGAAAACGATCTCTTGGCAACGGCCAGGAAATCCACAGAACCGAGCTTTGTCACACCCTGCGGCAGCGCGCCGAGCAACGGACCAGCCGCCGCCTCCGGCAGATCGGCCAGGTTCGTCAGGGAGGCGAGGTCGGGGTGCAACGGCCAGCTGCCGACCACCACGCCGAGCGACTCGATGCCCCTCCGTTGCAGCGCCTCGGCCGTCAGAGCGGTCGTGTTCAACGTGCCCAGCCCGGCCTGCGCCACGATCAGCACGGGCGCGTTCACCGCCCAGGCGATGTCGGCCAAGGTGGAGCCGCCCTCGTCGAACCTGACCAGCAGCCCGCCCGCGCCCTCGACCAGCACCAGATCGTGGGCCGCGTCGAGCTCCGTCACGGCGGCAGCGACGTCCGCGGGGTGCACGGTGGCCATCCCCGCCCGTCTCGCCGCGGTGTCCGGGGCCAGCGGGTCGGGGTATCTGGCCAGCTCACGGGTGGTCACGTCGCCCGCCAGCCGCGCCACCTCCGCCACGTCGCCGGGCTCGCCGGGCAGCAGGCCGGTCTGGGCGGGTTTGAGCACCGCGACCCGTCTGCCTTCTGCCCTGGCCAACGCCGCGATGCCCGCGGTCACGGCGGTCTTGCCGACCTCGGTCCCGGTTCCGGTGATCACCAGCACGCTCACAGGCACCTACCCTAGGACGTCACCTAACGTGAGGGCATGACTGAGCAACCGATCGTGATGTACGGCGCCGAATGGTGTGGTGACTGCCGCCGGGCCAAGTCGTGGCTGACCCGCAACAACGTGCCGTTCACCTACGTCGACGTCGAGCACGACGACGAGGCGCGGGACAGGGCGATCGAGATCTCCGGCCGCAAGCAGATCCCCGTCGTGGTGCTGCCGAGCGGCGAGTTCCTGGTCGAGCCGACCGACACTCAGCTCGCCGCCGCGATCACGCCCTGACAGATCGTCGCGACGTCGTCGTCCGTGCTGATGAACGGCGGCATCGTGTAGATCAGGTCGCGGAACGGTCGCAGCCACACACCCGCGTCCACAGCCGCCTTGGTGGCCCGTGCCATGTCCACGGGCTCATGCAGCTGCACGACGCCGATAGCGCCCAGCACGCGCACGTCCCGAACACCGGGCAGCGCGCGTGCGGGCGCAAGGCCTTCCCTCAAGCCGTTCTCGATCCGGGCGACCTCACGCTTCCAGTCCTGGGACAGCAGCAGATCGATCGACGCCAGCGACACCGCCGACGCGAGCGGGTTGCCCATGAACGTCGGCCCGTGCGCGAGCACCGGCACCTCGCCCTTGCTGATCCCGTCCGCCACCCGTGACGTGCACAAGGTGGCGGCCATCGTCAGGTAACCACCGGTCAGCGACTTGCCGAGGCACATGACGTCCGGGCTGACGTTCGCGTGGTCAGCGGCGAACAGCTCGCCGGTGCGCCCGAAACCCGTCGCGATCTCGTCGAATACAAGTAGTACGTCGTGTGTATACGCCAACTCACGCAGCACGTGCAGGTAGCGCGGATCGTGAAATCGCATACCGCCGGCACCCTGCACGACCGGCTCGACGATGATCGCGGCGAGCTCGTCGGCATGCCGTTCGACGAGGTCAGCGAGATGCTGAACGTATGCAGTATCCAACTCGGCCGGTGGACTGTCTGCAAAAACCTGAACCGGCAGAATTCCACTCCACAGCGAATGCATACCGCCGTCCGGATCGCACACGGACATCGGGTTGAACGTGTCCCCGTGATAGCCGCCGCGCCACGTCATCAGCCGGCGCTTCTCCGGCCGGTTCTGCGAACGCCAATACTGCATACACATTTTGATCGCGACCTCGACCGACACCGAGCCGGAGTCGCACAGGAACACGTGCTGCAACTCCGAGGGCGTGATCTCGACGAGCTTGGTCGCCAGGCGGATGGCGGGCTCGTGCGTGAGCCCGCCGAACATCACGTGACTCATCCGGCCGACCTGCTCGGTGACGGCCGCGTCCAGCACCGGGTGCCTGTAGCCGTGGATCGCCGCCCACCAGGACGACATGCCGTCCACGAGCTCCCGGCCGTCCGCCAGCGTCAGCCGGACACCCGAGGCCTCCGAGACGAGCAACGGCTCCTGGGTGCCCGGCATCGGGCCGTACGGGTGCCAGACGTGTGCCTGGTCGAGCTTCAGCAGGTCGTCCACCCGCCGAAGATTAGGCGAGCCGGACGGGCAAGGTGTGCAGACCGCGGATCAACGTGCTGTCCCGCCACACCAACGTCTCCGGCTCCGCGGCGAGCGTCAGGTTCGGGAACCGCGCGAGCAGCTGCGTCAGCGCCACGTCGAACTCCAAGCGGGCCAGCGGCGCGCCGAGGCAGAAGTGGATGCCGTGCCCGAACGCGACGTGCCCCTGCGCGGACCGGGTGACGTCGAGCTGGTCGGCGTTCTCGTACCGCTGCGGGTCCCGGTTCGCCGCGACCAGCGACACCATCAGGATCTCGCCGGCGGGCACGGTCACACCGCCCAGGTCGATGTCCTCCTTGGTGTAGCGGAAGGTCGCCACGTTGACGGGCCCCTCCAGCCGCAGGAACTCCTCGGTGCTCGCGGGGATCAGCTCGGGCCGGTCCCTGAGGATCTGCAGCTGGTCCGGGTTGTTCAGCAGCGCCAGCACCGCGTTGCCGATGAGGTTCACCGTCGTCTCGTGGCCCGCCACGAGCAGCAGGAACGCCATCGAGACCAGTTCTTCGGTGTTCAGGCGGTCACCGGAGTCGTCGGCGTGCACGAGAGCGGAGAAGAACGTGTCGTTCGGCTCGGCCTCGGCGATCGCCGTGACGTGCTGGTACAGGAACCCCGCCATCGAGGTCGCGGCGGCCTGGACCTGTTCGGGCGTGCCGAAGGACAGCAGCTGGTTCGACCACTCGCGGAAGTCGTCGCGGTTGTCGATCGGGATGCCGAGCAGCTCGCAGATCACCGTGATCGGCAGCGGGAAGGCGAACGCCTCCAGCAGGTCGACCTCGTCGCCGTCGTTCAGCTTGGCGATCAGCTCCGCCGCGATCTCCTGCACGCGCGGGCGCATCAGCTCGATTCGGCGGGCGGTGAACGCCTTGGTGACCAGCTTGCGCAGCCGGGTGTGGTCCGGCGGGTCCATGTTGAGCATGTGGACGGCGAGCGTGGGCTCGATCTCGCGACGTTCGAACTCCGCGGGGGCGTGCACCGCCATCAGGTGGCCACCCTCGAGGATGTTCTTGCTGACTCCGGGATGGGTGAGGGCGATCTTCGCCTCGTCGTACCGAGTCACGAGCCAGACCTTGAGTCCACGCGGCATGTGGACTTCCTGCACGGGCCCCTCGGCACGCAGCATGTCGTGCACGTCGTGCGGGTTCTGGACGTAGTCGTCGGGCAACTGGGTGAGTGTCGTCACCTCACCCAGTTAACCCCGTTAACTCATCGCTCGCCACTATTTCTCGAGCGATCCTCGTTCTTGCTCCGTCCACGTGGTGCTTGACCTCTAACCCAGGCAGCTCGGCCCGAGCAGGGCCTTCAGGTCACCCATCAACGACGGTGTGGGCGCGACCCGCAGCGCGTCGTCCAGCTTCAGCACGGTGTTGCGCGAGGCGTTGATGATCAGGCTCAGGTGCACCTCGGTCGAGCCGGGGTGCGCCTTCAGGACGTCCTTGAGCTGCGTGACGATCTCCGGCCGGCACTTGGTGGCCGGCATCTTGAGCTTCATCGCCCGCGAGCCGATCTCGCTCAGGTCCGGCACCACCAGGTCGTTCGCGATCAGCGAGATGCGGTCGTCGCGCTTGGCCACGCGGGCCTTGACCAGCACGATCGCGTCCTCGACCACGGACATGCCGTGCACCATGAAGCTCTTCGGGAAGAACAGCACCTCGATGCCACCGACGAGGTCTTCCAGCTGGGCCGACGCCCACGACTCGCCGTTCTTGTTCACGCGCCGCGTCACCGAGGCGAGGATGCCGCCGATGGTGACCTGGTGGCCGTCCTGGACGTCGCCTTCCAGGATCCGCGCGATCGAGGCGTCGGAGTAGGACTCCAGCACGTGCTCGACGCCGTTCAACGGGTGCCCGGAGACGTAGAGACCGAGCATCTCCCGTTCCAGCGCGAGCTGGTGCTTGGACTCCCACTGCTCCGGCGGGATCTTGACGTCGAACACGCCCGCGATGTCCTCGTCGTCCGCGTCACCGCCGCCGAAGAGGTCGAACTGGCCCTTGGCCTCTTCCTTCTTCGTGATCATCACGGCGTCGACCGCGTCCACGTGGACCATGTGCAGGCCCTTGCGCGGATGGCCGAGCGAGTCGAAGGCGCCCGCCTTGATCAGCGATTCGACGACCTTCTTGTTGCAGGCCGTGGCGTCGATCTTGCGCAGGAAGTCGGAGAAGTCGACGAACTTCCCCTTCTCCTTGCGCGCCTTGATGATCGAGTCGACGACGTTCGCGCCGACGTTGCGGATCGCGCCGAGACCGAAGCGGACGTCCTTGCCGACCGGGGCGAACTCGCGCTCGGACTCGTTGACGTCCGGCGGGAGCACGGTGATGCCCATCCGGCGGCACTCGGCGAGGTAGATCGCCGACTTGTCCTTGTTGTCGGAGTTCGTGGTGAGCAGCGCGGCCATGTACTCGGCCGGGTAGTTCGCCTTGAGGTACGCGGTCCAGTACGCGATGACGCCGTAGGTGGCGGAGTGCGCCTTGTTGAACGCGTAGTCGGCGAACGGGACCAGGATGTCCCAGAGGGTCTTGATCGCCTCTTTGGAATACCCGTTGTCGAGCATGCCCTTCTCGAAGCCCTCGAACTCCTTGTCGAGGATCTCCTTCTTCTTCTTGCCCATCGCGCGGCGGAGCAGGTCCGCTTGGGCCAGCGTGTAGCCCGCGACCTTTCGCGCGATCGCCATGACCTGCTCCTGATAGACGATCAGGCCGTAGGTCGTGTCGAGGATGTCCGCGAGCGAGTCCCGCAGCTCCTCGTGGATCGGGGTGATCTCCTGCTGCTTGTTCTTGCGCAGCGCGTAGTTGATGTGCGAGTTCGCACCCATCGGGCCCGGCCGGTACAGGGCGATGACGGCCGAGACGTCCTCGAAGTTGTCCGGCTTCATCAGCCGCAGCAGGTCGCGCAGCGCCGAACCGTCGAGCTGGAACACGCCCAGCGTGTCGCCGCGGCCGAGCAGCTCGTAGGTCTTCTTGTCGTTCAACGGCACCTGCGCGCCGTCGGTGATCTCGATCTTGCCCTTGCCGTTGAGCTCGATGTTGCGCAGCGCGTCGTCGATGGTCGTGAGGTTCGAGAGCCCCAGGAAGTCCATCTTCAGCAGGCCGAGCGTCTCGCAGGTCGGGTAGTCGAACTGCGTGATGATCGAACCGTCCTGCGGGCGCATCCAGACCGGGATGTGGTCCATCAGCGGTTCCGCGGACATGATGACCGCACAGGCGTGCACGCCGGCGTTGCGGATCAGGCCCTCGAGCCCGCGGCCGGTGTCGATGATCTCCTTGACCTGCGGGTCCGTGTCGTAGAGCCCGCGGACCTCGGTGGCCTCGTTGTACCGCTTGTGCGACGAGTCGAAGATGCCGGACAGCGGGATGTCCTTGCCCATGACGGCGGGCGGCATGGCCTTGGAGATGCGGTCGGCGACGGCGTAACCGGGCTGGCCGTACAGCACGCGGGCCGAGTCCTTGATCGCGGCCTTCGCCTTGATCGTGCCGAACGTGATGACCTGGGCGACGTTCGCCGTGCCCCACTTCTCCGTGACGTACCGGATGACGTCACCGCGCCGGCGCTCGTCGAAGTCGATGTCGATGTCGGGGGGCGAGACGCGGTCGGGGTTCAGGAACCGCTCGAAGATCAGGCCGTGCGGCAGCGGGTCGAGGTCGGTGATGCCCAGCGCGTACGCGATCAGCGCGCCGGGGGCCGAACCACGGCCGGGACCGACGCGGATGCCGTTCGCCTTGGCCCAGTTGATGAAGTCCGCGACGACGAGGAAGTACGACGGGAACCCCATCTGCAGGATGACGCCGATCTCGAACTCCACCTGCTTGGTGTGCTCGTCGTCGACCCCGTCCGGGAACCGGCGGTGCATGCCGCGCCAGACCTCGTCGCGGAAGAACTGGTCCTCGGTCAGCCCCTCTGGCACCGGGAAGACCGGCATGAGGTTCTTGAAGTCGAACATGCCGGCCGGGTCGACCTTCTCCGCGATCAGCAGGGTGTTGCGGCACCCCTCCTGCCACGCGTCACTCGAGTCGATCGCCCGCATCTCGTCCGGCGACTTGAGGTAGTAGCCAGTGCCGTCGAACTTGAACCGCGTCGGGTCCTGCAGCGTCTTGCCGGTCTGGATGCACAGCAGCGCTTCGTGCGTGTCCTTGTCGTGCGGGTACGTGTAGTGCGAGTCGTTCGTGACGACGAACGGAATCTGCAGCTTCTGCTGGATCTCCAGCAACCCGCCCCGGACCCGGCTCTCGATCTCGATGCCGTGGTCCATGATCTCCATGTAGAAGTTCTCGCGGCCGTAGATCTCCTGCCACTTGGCAGCGGCCTCGAGCGCTTCCTTGTCCTGGCCGAGCCGCAGTCGCGTCTGCACCTCGCCGGACGGGCACCCGGTCGTCGCCATCAGCCCGGCGGAGTGCTCGGCGATGAGCTCCGAGTCCATCCGCGGCCACTTGCCCAGCTGCCCCTCGGTGGAGGCCAGGCTGGAGAGCTTCATCAGGTTGTGCAGGCCCTCGGCGTTGCGCGCCCAGATCGTCTGGTGGGTGTACGCACCTGACGCGGACACGTCGTCGGACTTCTGGCCGGGGTCGCCCCACAACACGCGCTTCTTGTTGAACCGGGACTCCGGCGCCATGTACGCCTCGATGCCGATGATCGGCTTGATCCCGGCACCCTGCGCCTGCCTGAAGAAGTCGTAGGCGCCGTACATGTTGCCGTGATCGGTGATGGCGGCAGCGGGCATACCCATGCGCTCGCACTCGGCGAACATGTCCTTGAGCTTCGCCGCACCGTCGAGCATCGAGTACTCGGTGTGCACGTGCAGATGCACAAACGAGTCCGACACTGTGCCTCCAGGAGATCGAACGGACGCGTGTGGAAGGACGCGAATCCGGATCCGCCAACCCTATCTCGCCGCGAAGGGAACCTCCCACAGGCTCGGAGGGTCTGTCGCCGTGATCTCCGACCAACCGGGCGGTGACGCGAAGATCGCGAGCGGAAGGTAGCGTTCGACACGTGGTGGCCCCTGATCCCGTAGACGCTCGCTTGCTCGCCGTCCTAGCAGAGTCGGGCCGCGCCGCCGTGCACGAGATCGCCCAGCGCCTGGGCATGGACCCGCGCGAAGCCGCCATGCGCCTGATCACTCTCTCGGGCAGCGGCCTGCCCCTGCTGGTCGGCGTCGAAGGCGACCCGAACGGCCTGCGCAGGGCCCTCGCGAACGCCGCCGCGTACGGCAACTACATGGGCCCGCCGCCGTCCGGTCCGTACTCCGTGCACCAGAGCGGCCCGCACCAGGTCGCCCCGCAGCAGCAGATGCCGTACCAGCAGAACCCGGCCAGCCAGCCGTTCCCCGCCCAGCCTCAGGTCACCTGGGGTCCGCCCCAGTCGGCGGGCTGGGTGCGCGCGGACCAGCCGCAGCCCAAGCCCGTCTCGCGCACCGGCAAGGTCGGCACCGCCCTCGAGGCCGACAGCATGGAGGGCGCGCGCCTCTCGATCCAGCTGGTCGAGGTGGTCGACCCGGCCGACTTCCTGTTCACCGCGGCCGGTTACAAGCTCGCCGAGGGCGAACGCGCTGTCGTCGTGCACACCGAGGTGACGAACACCTCGCAGGTCGCCTACACCTCGCTGCCGGACATGTATCTGGTCCTGGTCACCAAGACCGGCGAGACCGTGACCAAGGCGCCGGTGTCGTTGTCCTCGCGCCCGGCGCACAAGCTCGGCGTGTCGCCGGGCGAGACCGCCGGTGGCCACACCGTGTTCGTGCTGCCGGACGCGACCGAGGTGATCCAGGTCCGCTGGAGCGTCCGTCCCGAGGTCGACCTCAACACCCTGGTCTGGACCGTCGAGGACTAAGCAAGCACCTTCAACGCCGCGGCGTGCACACCTGGCGCGGCGGCGAGGTACTCACGAGTGGTCAGCTCCCACGGGTTGCCGTCGAGATCGGTGACGACACCGCCCGCTTCCTGCACCAACAGCACACCGGACGCGTGCGCGCGCACGTTGTCGTACTGCCAGTGCAGGTCCATCCGTCCCGCGGCGACCTGCGCGAGCTGATGAGCCACCGGCACCGAGATCCGCACGTAGAGGGCCTCCTTCGCCATCGCGCTGTACGAGGCGCCCACCCGGTCCGCCATCTCCGGCCCCTGCCCCGGCTGGGCCTGCCCGGTACCGACCAGCGCTCCGTCCAGCGCGGTCTTGCCCGAGACCTGCAGCCGGACGCCGTTGAGGAACGCGCCGCCGCCCTCCTCCGCCGTGAACATCTCGTCGAACAGCGGGAAGTACACGACCGCCAGCACCGGCCGGCCGTCGCGGACCAGGCTCACGCCGATGTTCCAGTCGGTCATGCCGTGAACCGCGTTCATGTTGCCGCCCACCGGATCCACGAGCCACCACTCGCCCGACTCCAGCGGACCGGAGCCGTGCTCGTCGTTGAGCCACCGGGCACCGGGGCGGATCTGCGCCAGCTCCGGCTCCAGCAGGTCGACGACGGCCGCGTCGTTGGCGCGGACGGCCGCGATGAGTTCGGCGAGACCGGACGTACGTGCCTCCGTCGAGTACCGCGTCAGCATTCGGGCTCCGGCGCGGCGGACGGCAGCGGTGGTGGCGGCGAGCATGGCTTCTCCAATTGAGTCGGACGCATTTGTGGGTCAGTACGATTTACTGTCATGCAAGCGGATCTGAACCTGCTGGTCGTGCTGGACGCCCTGCTCGAAGAGGGCAGCGTGATGGGCGCGGCCGAGCGGCTGCACCTGTCGTCACCCGCGGTGAGCCGCACGCTCGGACGGATCAGGAAGGTGACCGGCGACGACATCCTGGTGCGGACCGGTCACTCGATGACCCCGACGCCGTACGCGCTCGGGATCGCGGAAGAGGTGCACCGGCTGGTCCGGCAGGCCAACGCGGTCCTCACGCCGAGTCGTGAGCTGGAGCTCACCAACCTGGAGCGCACCTTCACGCTCCAGTGCCACGACGCCCTCGCCTCGTCCGTGGTGCCCGCGCTGATCGCCCGGATCGCGGAGCAGGCACCCGGCGTGCGACTGCGGGTGCTCGCCGAGCACTCGACCGACACCGACGACCTGCGGCACGGCCGGGTCGACCTCGAACTCGGCGGAGACAGCCCTGACCTGCCCGAGTTCCGCTCCGAGACGCTCGGCACCGATCCGTTGGCCGTGGTCCTGCGCTCCGGCCATCCGGGCGCCGGCGACCTGGACCTGCCCACCTACGCGGCACATCCGCACGTCCTGGTCTCCCGGCGCGGCCGTCTCACCGCCCCGATCGACGACCTGCTGGCAACGCGAGGACTGCACCGCAGGGTGATCGCGACCGTGGCAACGGTCCACTCGGCCCTGCAGATCGCGGCCGCGAGCGACGCGCTGGTGACCACCACGGCGATCCTCTGCCGGCCGCTGGTCGAGGCGTTCGGGCTGATCACCCGGCCGCTGCCGGCCGAGTCCCCGGAGGCACCGGTCAACTGCAACTGGCACCAGCGCTACGACTCCGACCTCGCCCACGCGTGGCTCCGCGACCAGGTGCGGGCGACCGTCGCCGAGGTCCTAGGCATTTAGCGGCAACGCGACGACGCCGGGAAAGCGCGGCTCCTCGGCCTCGTCGAGCATGGCCGCGGCGACCGTCTCGCGGCTGACCTTGGCGGTGAGATCGAACGGCGGCGCGGCGTCCAGACCGACCGTGCGCCGATCGGGGCTCTCCGGCTCGTCGCTCAGCACACCGGCGTGGAAGACGGTGCCACCGGCGGCGAGGACGGCGTCGTCGGCCGCGATCTTGTCCGGGATCCGGTCGCCCATGAACTTCCACAGCACACCGGCGCCCTCGCCCGCCGCGTCGGCGGACGCACCCGTGCCGTAGGCGCCGAGCCAGATGATCCGCCGCGGTCCGGCCGCGACCACCGCCTTGGCGCCGTCGAGGAGCACCCCGGCCACGTCCGTGCCGAGACCGGAAAGGACGACGGAGTCCGCGCCGACGACCGCGGCGATGCTCGCGGGGTCGCTGACGTCGCCGGCGACCTTGCGCAGGTTCGGGTGGTCGAGGCCGATGCGCCCGGGATCGCGGGCGATCGCCGTGACGGTGTGGCCGCGCTCCAGCGCCTGGCGGGCGAGTGCGAGGCCGGTCCGGCCGGAGGCTGCGAGGACGATGAGGTTCATGCCGAGAACGCTAGGCACGCCACCGATTAACATCAAATGAAAGCTCGTCAACCGATGATTTACCCAGACGCAATCAGCCCTCTTCGCGCAGCTTCTCCAGCGCCGAGGACAGGTCCTCCGGGTACTCCGAGGTGAACGTGACCCACTGCCCGTCCGCCGGGTGGTGGAACCCGAGCTGCCGGGCGTGCAGCCACTGCCGCGAGACACCGAGCCGCTTGGACAACGTCGGGTCGGCGCCGTACGTCAGGTCGCCCACACACGGGTGGTGCAGCGCGGAGAAGTGCACGCGGATCTGGTGCGTGCGCCCGGTCTCCAGGTGGACCTCGACCAGCGAGGCGGCCCGGAACGCCTCCATCACCTCGTAGTGCGTGATCGAGGGCTTGCCGGAGTTCATCACGGCGAACTTGTAGTCGTGCTTGGGATGCCGGTCGATCGGCGCGTCGATGGTGCCCTTGATCGGGTCGGGGTGACCCTGCACGATCGCGTGGTAGACCTTGTCGACGGTCCGCTCCTTGAAGGCGTGCTTCAACGCGGAGTAGGCGGACTCGGACTTCGCAACGACCATCACGCCGGTGGTGCCGACGTCGAGCCGGTGCACGACACCCTGCCGCTCGGCCGCACCCGAGGTGGCGACCCGGTGACCGGAAGCGACCAGGCCACCCACGACCGTGGGGCCGGTCCAGCCCGGAGACGGGTGCACCGCGACGCCGACGGGCTTGTCGATGACGATGATGTCGTCGTCCTCGTGCAGGATGATCATGCCCTCGACCGGGATCGCCTGGACGGTGATCGGCTGCGGCGGCGCCGGCAGCGTGATCTCCAGCATCGCCCCGGCCACCAGCCGGTCGGACTTGCCCACGACGCGGCCGTCGATCAGCACGTCGCCGGCATCGGCGATGGCCACGATGACGGTGCGCGACAGACCCAGGAGCTTCGCGAGGCCGGCGTCGACACGCATGCCTTCCAGACCGTCGGGAATCGGCAGCGTTCGGTATCCGCTCACGCGGGGCCTCGACCTTCTTCTGGCTGGGGTACGCCTCACGGCGCCGGGGCCGGAGTTCACCTCCGACCGCGCCAGGCAGAACCCTGAATTTACCAGGAGCCGCTACTTCGGCTCAGGCAGCCCGTCCGGCTCCACCGGGACCGGAGCAGCGTCCTTGTGAACGGTCCCGTCGTAGTCGTGCTGCCTGAGCGCCAGCACGATGATCGTCGCGCCACCGCAGACGATCGCCATGTCGGCGACGTTGAACACCGGCCACACGCGGCCGAACGGGTCGAACAGCGACAGGAAGTCCACCACGTGGCCGCGCATCGGCCCCGGCTCGCGGAAGAGGCGGTCGGCGAGGTTGCCGACGGCACCTCCCAGCACCAGGCCGAGGCCGACGGCCCAGCCCTGGGAGCGGAGGTTGCGCGAGATCCAGAAGATGAACCCGGCGACGCCCAGCGCGATCAGCGCGAGGATCCACGTCATGCCCTCGGCCAGCCCGAAAGCGGCACCGGGGTTGCGGACGAACGTCAGGTACAGCACGCCGCCGAACAGCTTGATCGGCTCGGAGTCCTCCAGGAACGCCACCGACACGACCTTGGTGAGCACGTCCAGGGCCAGCACCCCGGCCGCCAGGATCGCGAGGGTCTTCGTCCTCGGTTCCGGCAGCGAACCGGCGATCGAGAACTCGTCCTCGTCGTCCGCCACCTCGGCGAGGGACTCCGCGGGCTTGTCCTCGACGACCGGCTTGACCGGTTCCTCGGCCCCGGCGGCGGGTTCCCCGACCGCCTCAGGCTCGCTGACCTGCTCTTCCGCAGGCTTCTCAGCTGCCTTGCCGGAGACCTTCTCCGCGGCCTTGGACTCGTCACTCACCACGTCATTGTCCACGAACGGGACTACGCGAGGAACGGCGGCAGGGTTCGGTTGTCGTCCTCGGGAACCCAGCGGCCGTCACGCTGTGTGTAGGTCCACTTCGGACCCTCGGTGACCAGGGCGCGCAGCGCCGCCACCAGACGATCCACGTGCTCGGCCGTCGTGCCGAGGCCGATCGACGCCCGCACAGCGCGTTCCTCGTGCGACCCGGCCTGCCTGACCAGGCGGCCCACGATCACGTGCGCGCAGAACGCGCCGTCGCGCACGCCGACGCCGTACTCCGCGGACAGCGCCGCCGCGAGGAAGCCCGCGTCGAAGCCGGAGATCGTGAAGCTGACGACGCCCACCTTGTCGGCGTCGCTCAGGATGGCCAGCTCGCGGAAGCCGGGGATCGTGCGCAGGCCGTCCTGCAGACGCGTCAGCAGCTCCTGCTCGTGCGCGATCGTCTGCTCCCAGTGCCGCGACAGGATCTCGCAGGCCGCGGCCAGCGCGTGCACGCCGACGACGTTCGGGCTGCCGGCCTCGTGCCGCTCGGGCACCGCGGACCAGGCCACGCCGAGCCGGTCGCCGTGGTCGGTCACCTTGGACGTCGCGCCGCCGCCGACCAGGTACGGCTGGGCCTGCTGCAACCAGTCGGCGCGGCCCACCAGCACGCCGGCACCGAACGGCGCGTAGATCTTGTGGCCGGAGAACGCGATGTAGTCGACGCCCAGCTCACGGACGTTGATCGGGCGGTGCGGGGCGAGCTGCGCGGCGTCGAGCGCGATCCGCGCACCGTGCCGGCGGGCGACCTTCGCGAGCTCCGCGACCGGCCACAGCTCCCCCGTGACGTTGGACGCCCCGGTGACGATCACGAGCCGAGGGCCGACCGGGGCGGCGGCCAACGCCCGGTCCAGCGCGACAACCGCGGCGCCGGACGAGGACGGAGCGGGGACGCGCTGAACGTTCGGGCCGCGCCACGGCAGCAGAGCCGCGTGGTGCTCACTGTCGAACAGGACGACGGCGGTGTTCTTGGGAACGCTGCGCGCCAACAGGTTCAGCGAATCGGTGGTGTTGCGGGTGAAGACGACGGCGTCGGAGGAGTGCGCCCCGACGAACTTGCGGATGCGGTCGCGGGCCTGCTCGTAGACGCGGGTCGAGACCTGGGAGGCGAACCCGGCGCCGCGGTGCACGCTGGCGTACCAGGGCAGCAGCTCGTCGACGGCGTCGCGCACCTCCTGCAGACAGGGCGCGCTGGCCGCGTGGTCGAGGTTGGCGTAGCTGACGCGCTCTCCGGTGACGAGCGGAACGCGCAGGTCAGCGCCGACGACAGCCGGAACAGCCGTGGTAACCGTGTTCGGGGTGATCGCGAGCGTCATCGAGCTGCCTCCGAGGCCAGGGGCCTTCGTGGAGGCCCGCGCTTGACCGGCGCCCTACGCGCCGGACCAGGTCCTCACCAAGGGCACCCCACCGCGGTAGGAGGGTTGCCGGCCAGCAAGCTTGGGCTTGACGCTGGCTCTCATGACCTGCCGACGACGTTAGCGGAGGGTGACCGCCTCGTCGACACCCGATCACATGCTGAGAAGCCTCGGAGACCGACTAATCGCCGGTCTCACCCTTCCACCGGGCGTAACGACCAGCGCGGTCCACGGCCCGTATGCGCCGCTCAGCGGCGTCGCGCGCTTCCTCGGTGGTGACGATGAGCAACTGGTCGTCGGTGTTCAGCCGGGTCGTCGGTTGTGGCGTGAAACTCTTCCCACCACGGACCACCAGGCTCACCGTGGCGCCGACCGGCAGCCGCAACTCGGTCATGTAGACGCCGTGCAGCTTCGACCCGCGCAGGATGTGCACCTGCAGCAACTCGGCGCCCAGCTCGTCCAACGGCGACGAGTCGACCTGCACCTCCTGCGCCTCCCCCGTGCGCACCAGCCCGAGGCGCCGCGCGAGGAACGGCAGCGTCGTGCCCTGCACCACGGTCAGCACGATGACCAGCACGAACACCGCGTCGACCAGCTCGCGCGCGCCCTCGACACCCTGGATCAACGGGATCAGCGCGAACACGATCGGCACCGCGCCGCGCAGTCCCGACCAGGAGAGGAACGCCTGTTCCCGCCACGGGACCTTGAACGGCAGCGAAGCGAGCAGCACGGACAGCGGCCTGGCCACGAACGTCACCACCACGCCCGCGATCAGCGCGGGCACCAGCACGTCGAGCAGCCGCGACGGCGAGGCGTAGAGGCCCAGTAAAACGAAGAGCCCGATCTGGGCGAGCCAGCCGAGACCCTCTGCGAACGAGAGGGTGTCGGCGCGGTGCGGCAGGCGGGCGTTGCCCAGAACGAGTGCGGCCACGTAGGTGGCGAGGAATCCGGACGCGTGCGCGAGATCGCCGGCGGTGTAGGCCATCACGCACACCGCCACGGTGGCGAGCGGGTACAGACCGGTGGAGGGCAACGCCGCCCGTCTCAGCCCGGCCCCGCCCAGGAAACCCAGCGCGACACCGATGAGCGCGCCCGCACCCAGTTCGTAGAGCACCAGCAGCGGCGCGGTCCACGAGATCGCGTCCGAGGACGCCAGCAGCACGACGGCGATGTAGACCGGCGCGTCGTTGAGACCGGACTCCAGTTCCAGCGCACCGGTGAGCCGCGGCCCGACACCCAACGAGCGCAGGACGCTGAAGACGGCGGCCGCGTCCGTGGACGACAGCACCGCGCCCCACAGCAACGCCATCCGCCAGTCGAGGCCGAGCAGGAAGTGCAACGCCGTCGCCGTCACGGCGACGCTCACCGCGACGGCCACTGTGGACAGTGCGATTCCCAGCCGCAGCGAGGACTTCACCGCCGACCACCGGGTGGTGAGCCCGCCCTCGGTCAGGATCAGCACGAGTGCCGCGATGCCGAGGGACTGGGTGAGATCGGCGTCGTCGAAGTTGATCCCGAGCACGGACTCGCCGAGGAGCACGCCGATGCCGAGGTAGAGCAACAACGAGGGCAGGCCGAGACGGATCGACACCCGCACCGCGATCACGGAGATCAGCAGTACGGCCGCGCCGATGCCCAGTACGACCGTGACGTCACCCACCTGGACCATTCTGGTTGATCACCACCGAATTGGACGAATCAGACGCGTTAACAACACCAGCCGTTCGCACCTACCGGGCTCATGCACGACAGAGCATGTTGATCAGTGGCTCAATCCCAACCCTGCACGGAGTTGAACCATGAGGATCCTGATCGCGCTGGCGGCCGCCTTGATGGTGACCGGAACCACAGCAGCGCAAGCGGCCGCTCCGGCGGCCATGGCGGCACCGAACATCGACGTCGCCAACGTGCGAGCACACCTCACCCAGTTCCAGTCGATCGCGAGCGCCAACGGCGGCAACCGCGCTCACGGACGTCCGGGGTACCTGGCCTCGGTGAACTGGGTGAAGAGCAAGCTCGACGCGGCCGGCTTCACCACGCGCGTGCAGTCGTTCACCTACGGCGGCGCCACCGGCTACAACCTGATCGCGGACTACCCCGGCGGCGACGCGAACAACGTCATCATGCTGGGTGGCCACCTCGACAGCGTCACCGCGGGCCCCGGCATCAACGACAACGGCACGGGCTCCGCGTCGCTGCTGGAGGTCGCCCTCCAGATGAAGGCGACCAACTTCCAGCCGACCAAGCACGTGCGGTTCGGCTGGTGGGGCGCGGAGGAACTCGGCCTGCGCGGCTCGACGGCCTACGTGAACTCGCTGTCCACCACCGACAAGTCGAGGATCAAGGCGTACCTGAACTTCGACATGACCGGTTCGCCGAACCCCGGCTACTTCGTCTACGACGGCGCCGACGGCCAGCCCTCCGGCTCGGTGGCACTGCAGCAGCGGCTGCAGGCGGGCTTCACCGCGATCGGCGTCCAGACCGAGCTGACCAGGGTCGGCGGCCGTTCCGACCACGCGGCGTTCGCGCGGGCGAACATCCCGACCGGCGGCACCTTCACCGGCGCCGAGCAGACCAAGACCGCGGCACAGGCCCGAAAGTGGGGCGGCACGGCCGGCCAGGCCTTCGACCGCTGCTACCACCGCTCCTGCGACACCACGTCGAACATCAACGCCACGGCGCTCGACCGCAACGCGGACGTGATCGCCTCCACGTTGTGGGCGGTCGCGGCCTGATCATCTGGCTGTGAGCACCTGCACGGCCTCGTCGAGCACCGGCTCGACGAGGCCGGGCACGGTCGCCCACATCTGCACCTGCCCCAGGTAGAGGCTGAACGCGATCAACGCGCGCTTCTTCGCGTGCCCGTGTTCGAACCCGAGCTGCTCGAACAGCTCGGTCAGGTAGTCGATCCGCTTCTTCGTGACGCGCTGGAGCACCGGCGCGATCACCTCGTTCTCGGCGCCCGCCTGCAACGCCATCTCCACCGAACCCTTGCGGGTGCGGTCGAGCACCGTCGCGAACAACGTCCTGAGCTTGTCCCGCGGGGACTTCTCCGCCTCGACGAGCTCGATGACCTTCTCGGTGTGCTCCCGCTCCCACCGCTCCACGGTCGCCTTGAGCAACGCCTCCCGGTTCGGGAAGTGGTGGTAAACGCTGCCTTTCGTGGCACCGGCACTCGCCGCCAGCGGTTCGATCGCGACCGCGCCCAGCCCGCCGTCCGCGAGAGCTCTCAGCGCTATCTCAGTCCAGTCGTCCCGATTTCTCCGCACCACGCGTCCGTACGCTACCGTATGTTCTGCGAACATACGCCATCGTATGGAAGGGGAACATCATGATCAAGAACGTCCACACCCGAGACCTCGGCGTGCCGGCGGGCCCGTTCGTCGGCCGTGTCCAGGAGCTGTGGCCGCCCGCGTGGGGCAAGCAGGAGTTCGACCGCCCGTTAGGTGTCGGAGCCGACGGCGGCCACGGCCCGATCCGCTACCGCTGCACCGAGTTCGTCCCCGGCGAGTCGATCACCTTCGCCTTCACCGAAGCCAAGGGCACGCACACGCTGTCCGCCTCTGGCACCGTCCTGCGGCACGAGCTGATCGGAGACTTCGACCTCAAGAGCCGGCTGCGCTGGGCGTTCGTCGTCCGCTGGCTGCACGACGCGTGCCTGGAGGACCTGTTCGACGCGTGCGAACGCGCGGCAGGCCGCGAACCCGCCGCACCAGCCCGGTGGTCGCTCTGGGTCAGGCTGGTGCGGCGCGCGTTCATGGCGATGAACCGTCAGCCGCAGCGGGAGACCGCCGGGTGACCCGTGTGGGCCGAGTCGGGCACGGAGCCGTAGACGTCACCGTTGTCCGCCAGCAAGGTCCCCCAGATGCCGGTGGGGGTGTCGATCTCACCCGGCACCCTCGACACGCCGTTGCGGACGTCCTGCCCCTGCCGCGCACCGAGCACGTGCCCCGACGCGTTCGCGTCCAGCGCCGAGTAGTACTCGGGGAACGAACGGACGATCTTGCCGTCCAGCCCCCATTCGACGACCACACCGATGTGCGATCCGCTGGGCTGCGACTGGCCGAAGATCCGGCCGTTCCTGATCACCTCAGCGTAGGTGGAGTAGTGCCCAGGCAACGGCTCCAGCTCCGTCATCACGCCGGCGGAGTTCCAGACGCGGCTGATGGTGCGGTTCTCCGCCCCGGTCTCCCGCGCGGCCACGTTCCCGTCGTCGTCGATGCCCGCGACGAAGCGGACGAGACCGTTGCGGGTGTCCGGGAGCTCCCTCGGCGTCGTCGATCCCACCGGCCACACCACCACGGGTCCGTACAGCGACGTCTCACTCGACAGACCCACGACGTCGCCGCGGTTGTTGATGCTCTCGCCCCACGTCTCGGTGCTGCCGGCCGCGGGCTGCATGCGCTCGGTGACGCCGTTGGTGATCCGGACCGTCCCGCCGGGACCTCCGTTGCCCATCAGGACACCGGAGTTGTTGACGTCGGCGACGCCCGTCTCCTGCGACGATCGGAAGGACCCTCGCAACTGCCCCTTGTACCAGGTGAACGTTCCGCTCTTGAGCCACGGGTGGAAGCCGTACGACACCACCCAGTCACCGTTGTCCGACCCGCCGATCACGCCGGCGGAGGTCACACCGGGTCCGACCGGCAGGTCCGTCGTGACCCAGTTGCACGCGGCGGCGTGCGCGGTGGGCGAACCCATCACACACGCCGCCAGGAACGCCGTGCTCACCGCCAGTGCTCTGCATCTCATCGCTGCCCCCTTCTCAGGCGACGACGAGACTAGGAACCGGCGCTCACATTCCGATCACGCCTTCGCGACAGCGACCTTCACCTGAACCTGGTCAGGCGCAACTCGCGCGAACCGGGTTGTAAGTGCCCTCGTTGTACGAGCCGCCGTACAACGACCCGTCGTCCGCGAACTCCTCGTACACCGCGGTGGCCGGCGGCTGCTCGACATCGCCATTGACGCGCCAAACGTTTGCCAGGTCGTCCGCGGTGCGACCTAACGCGTCACCGGACGACGTGATGTCCGTGGCATCGGCCGAGCCGGTCAGGGCGCGGACGACGTTGCCCCGCAGGTCCCACTCCACACCGACCTGGTCGGTCCAGCCGTCGCTGGCCGAGAACCCGATGATCCGGCCGTTGCGGATGCCGTTGACCCTGGTGTCGCTGTGCCCCCGCAGCGGCCGCAGGAGGGTGCGGACGCCGTTCTCGGCCCAGACGTAGGACAGCGTGGGCTCCTCGGCGAGGCCGTAGCGCCAGGCGGCCACCCGCCCCTGCTCGTCGATGCCCGCGACGGTCCAGCTGGCGTTGTCGTCCGTGCCGGAGACCGCCTGGGGCACCGAGGAGTCCGCCGGCCAGGTCACCATCTGGCTGCCGGAACGACCGACGGCCACACCGGCCGCGTTGATGGCGGCGGCCCACGCGGAGTTGGCGCCCGGCAACGGATCCAGCTCCACATCTCCCCGATGTGCCCGGCCTTCCGACGAGTTGGTCAGGACCGTGCCGGAGGCGTTCACGTCGTTCGGGAACTGGCCGGGCGCCAGCGGCACCGACTCCACGGAACCGTTGTGCCACAACAGAGCAACGTCCTGCCACGGCTGAGCCACACCCAGCCCCAGCACGTAGCTGCCGTCGGCGGCGGCACCGGTGATGGCCGAGAAGTTCGTGCTCGCGGGCAACGGCAGGTCTGCGGACGTCCACGTACATGCCGCTGCCGAAGCCGGAGCAGGCGCCAGCAGGGTCGAGGCGGCCAAAGCCGCGATCAGCAAGGTCTTCATCTCACACCGCCGGCGCAGTCGAGGAGGAGAGGAGTGGCCGGGCTGCCGCTGAGTGAGCCGTAGAGGTCGCCCTCGTCGGTCACCGAGACGAACGACGCGCTGCCGGGCACCGGAACCGAGCGGTCCGGGTCCTCCCACAGCTCGGTACCGCCCCAGTTCGCCCTGCCCAGCACGTGACCGTGCGAGTTCACGGCCAACGCCTCCGCCGCGAAGCTGAACGCACCGCTCACGTTGCCGGACACGTCCCAGCGCACGACCTTCGAGTCGGCGGCACCGACCGCGTAGTTGCCGCGCACCGCACGCACCTGCACATCGCCGAGCGACACGACGCCGGACGACCGGATCCAGTGCGCACCGGAAGCGGACGTCGCGAGCACCGAACCGTCATCGGCGATGCCCACCGGCTTCCATGACGCATCGGTTCCCGGAACCTGTTGCGGCACACCGGAACCAGCCGGCCACACCACGGGCTTGCCGGCAGAGAGGCCCAGCACGTCACCGCGTTCGTTCACGTCGAGCGCCTCGACCCGGTGCTCACCGGGTAAGCCCTGCAACGACTCGTACACCCCGGCCTGCCAGCGCGAAGCCGCCGGGAACGTGTACGCCGACAGGACCACCACACCGGACGAGTTCACGTCACGCGCCCACACGGTGTTGCGGGAGAACGACAACTGGTCGACCAGCTGCCCGCCCTTCCACACCAGCACCGTGGTGCCGTCGATGTGGCTGAACGACCCGTTGCCGACGGCGAACGAGCCCGCCCCGGACACCACCCCGGCGGACTGAACGGCAGGTGGCACCGGCAGCTCGACGAAGTCCCAGGATCCGCACACACCCGGATCAGCCGAGGCGGTGGCGGGCGCCACCACTCCAGCCGACAGGAGCAGTGCGCCCGTGAAGACGCGCCATCCCCCAGTCAGGACCATCGCAATCCCCCTTGCTAGTTGGCCTGGGATCGACCGTAGCGACGGGGTCTGACATTTTTCTTGAACGCACACGCCGCGGGGCCGCCGTCCGAAGACAGCGGCCCCGTGGCACTGCGATCACGCCTTTACGACAGCGACCTTCACCTTGACGCCGTCACCGACGGTGCCCTCGGCAGCACCCTCGCCGAACACCACCGACGACGTCAGCGTCTCCGACTGCACGAACTCCAGGTGCGGCTCGACGGCGGACCGCACCGCCTCCGGAAGCTCCAGCGTCAACGTGATCCGGTCGGACACGTCCAGCGCGGCGTCCTTGCGCGCCTGCTGCACCACGCGCACCAGGTCACGCGCGACACCCTCGGCCTCCAGCTCCGGCGTCACCACCGTGTCGAGCACGACGACACCGGCACCACCCGGCAACGCGGCCGTGGCGGCGGGATCCGTTGCCACCAAACGCTGTTCGTACTCACCCTCGAACAGCTCGACACCGGCGGCGACCACGCGACCGTCCACTTCGGACCAGTCGCCGGCCTTGACGGCCTTGATGACCTTCTGCACGTTCGGCCCGAGCCGCGGGCCGGCCGCACGCGCGTTGACGACCAGCTGGAACTGCCCGTAGGCGTCGACGTCCGTGGACAGCGACACCTCCTTGACGTTGACCTCGTCGCGCACGATCTCGGCGAAGTCCTCCAGCGAACCCGCCACCGGCGACGCGACCGTCAAGCGCGCCAACGGAAGCCGCACGCGCAGCTTGTTCGCCTTGCGCAGCGACAACGCCGTCGAGCAGACGTCACGCACCTCGTCCATCGCCGTCACCAGCGCGTCGTCCGCGGGCAGGTCCGACACCGACGGGAAGTCCGTCAGATGCACCGAACGCCCACCGGTCAGCCCGCGCCACACGACCTCGGCCGTGTAAGGCAGCAACGGCGCCGTCACGCGCGTGACGACCTCCAGCACGGTGTGCAGGGTGTCGATCGCGTCCTGGTCACCGTCCCAGAACCGCTGCCGCGACCGCCGCACGTACCAGTTCGTCAGCACCTCCAGGTACTCGCGCACCATCTGGCACGCACCGGAGATGTCGTAGACGTCCATCGCCGCCTGGACGTCGCGCACCAGGTCGTGCGTCTTCGCCAGCGCGTACCGGTCCAGCACGTTCTTCGAGTCGACGCGCCAGGTGCCCTCACGCCCGGAAGCGTTGGAGTACAAGGCGAGGAAGTACCAGGAGTTCCACAACGGCAGCACCGCCTGGCGCACAGCGTCCCTGATGCCGCGCTCGGTCACCACCAGGTCGCCACCGCGCAGGATCGGCGACGCCATGAGGAACCACCTCATCGCGTCCGAGCCGTCGCGGTCGAAGACCTCGTTGACGTCCGGGTAGTTCTTCAGCGACTTGGACATCTTCTGGCCGTCGTCACCGAGCACGATCCCGTGCGCCACGCAGTCGCGGAACGCGGGCCGGTCGAACAGCGCCGTCGCGAGCACGTGCAGCGTGTAGAACCAGCCGCGCGTCTGCCCGTTGTACTCGACGATGAAGTCTCCGGGGTAGTGGTTCTCGAACCACTCCGCGTTCTCGAACGGGTAGTGCACCTGCGCGAACGACATCGAGCCCGACTCGAACCAGCAGTCGAGCACGTCCGGGATGCGCCGCATGGTCGACTGACCACTCGGGTCGTCCGGGTTCGGCCGGGTCAGCTCGTCGATGAACGGCCGGTGCAGGTTGTCCGGGCGCACGCCGAAGTCGCGCTCCAGCTCGTCCAGCGACCCGTACACGTCCGTGCGCGGGAACTCGGGGTTGTCCGAAGTCCACACGGGCAGCGGCGAACCCCAGTACCGGTTGCGCGAGATGTTCCAGTCGCGCGCGTTCTCCAGCCACTTGCCGAACTGGCCGTCCTTGATGTGGCCGGGCACCCAGTTGATCTGCTGGTTGAGCTCGACCATCCGGTCCTTGAACTGCGTGACCGCGACGAACCACGCCGACAGCGCGCGCTGGATCAGCGGGTTCGCACACCGCCAGCAGTGCGGGTACGGGTGGTCGTACGTCTCGTGACGCAGCAGCAGGCCCGCTTCCTTGAGGTCGCGGATGATCAGCTTGTTCGCCTCGAAGACGTGCACGCCCGCGTACGGCGTCACCTCGGCGGTGAACTTGCCGTCCGGCCCGACCGGAACGACGACCTCGATGCCCGCCGCGTCCGTCACGAGCTTGTCGTCCTCACCGAACGCCGGTGCGATGTGGACGATGCCCGTGCCGTCGTCGGTGGTCACGTAGTCCGCGGTCAGCACCTGGTGCGCGTTCTCGCGGCCGACGAAGAAGTCGAACGGCGGCAGGTACTTCTTGCCGACCAGGTCCGATCCCTTGTAGCGGGCGACGACCTCGGGCTCCTCGCCCAGCTCACGCGCGTACGCCGCGACACGAGCCTCGGCGAGCAGGTACTTGTCGCCGTCGGAGCCCACAACCGTCACGTAGTCGACGTCGGGGTGCACGGCGGCGGCCAGGTTGCTCGGCAGCGTCCACGGCGTGGTCGTCCAGACCAGGGCCTTCTCGCCGGACTCGAGGCGCAGCGCCACCGTGACGGCCGGGTCCTGCCGGTCGCGGTAGGCGTCGTCCATCTTGGTCTCGGTGTTGGACAACGGCGTCTGGCAACGCCAGCAGTACCAGAGCACCCGGAAGCCCTCGTAGATCAAGCCCTTGTCCCACAAGGCCTTGAACGCCCACATGACGCTTTCCATGTAGTCGAGGTCGAGCGTCTTGTAGTCGTTGTCGAAGTCGACCCAGCGAGCCTGCCGCGTCACGTACTCACGCCACTGGTCCGTGTACTGCAACACGGACGTGCGGCACGCCTCGTTGAACTTCTCGATGCCGAGCTCGTCGATCTCGTGCTTCTGCGTGATGCCCAGCTGCTTCTCGGCCTCGTACTCGGCCGGCATGCCGTGCGTGTCCCAGCCGAACCGGCGCTCGACGTGCTTGCCGCGCATCGTCTGGTAGCGCGGCACGACGTCCTTGACGTAGCCGGTCAGCAGGTGCCCGTAGTGCGGCAGACCGTTCGCGAAGGGCGGTCCGTCGTAGAAGACGAACTCTCCTCCGCCGTTGTCGCCGACCGGGTTGCGGTCGATGCTCGCCTGGAAGGTCTCGTCGTCCTTCCAGTACCCGAGCACGTCCTGCTCGAGGTTCGGAAAGGACGGCTGCGCCGGGACCTCGTTCTGTCCGGCCCTGGGGTAGGCCATCTCCACTGCTCCTCGCGGTCAGATGTGACACGCGAGGACGACACGCCGATGTGGCTCGGCGGGCCGCGGTACCACCCCGCTTGCTCACCTCGGGGGTGAGCCTCTCGTTCTTCGGCTGTGACGGGCCGGTCCCGTTCGGTTCTACTGAGGTTCAGATCGAACGTCGAACCCGTTCTTCCGAAGGCTCCCCGGTGATGGCCGGATCGGTGCCTGTAGGTACAGGGTACGGATGCGCGCAAACCGTATGCTCGCCGGATGACGTTGACCATCGCGTTGTCGATCGTGCTGGCCCTGCTGTTCGTGGCGACGGGCGCGGGCAAGCTGTTCGGGGCGAAGGCGTCACTGGAGGCCCGCGACCACTTCCGGATGAACCCGGCGCTGTGGCGCACCATCGGCGCGCTGGAGTGGGCGGGCGCGGCCGGCCTGGTCGTCGGCCTGGTCACGTGGGACTGGGTGGCGCACGCGGCCGCCGTCGGGCTCGGGCTGCTGATGGTCGGCGCCACGATCACCCGGTTGAGGTACGACTCGAAGCCGACCGGCGTCGTCGTGGACCTGGCGCTGCTGGCGTTGCTGATCACCCTGCTGTTCCTGGACCGGTGACGCACACCTTCCACGTCCTCGGCACGCCAGAGGTCCGGCGCGGCACCGCCGTCGTCGAAGTGGGTCACGCGCGCCAGCTGAGCGTGCTGGCTGTGCTGCTCGTGGACGTCAACCAAGTGGTCAGCGTCGACAAGCTGCTCTCACGCGTGTGGGGCGACGCACCACCACGGCAGGCCAAAGCAGCGCTCTACAGCTACATGTCCCGGCTGCGAACCGCACTCGACGGCATCCCGATCGTGCGCCGCTCCGGCGGGTACGTGCTGGAAGCCGACCCCGAGACCGTCGACCTGCACCGCTTCCGCGCCCTCGTCGCCGACGGCAACCACGGTGAAGCCGTGGCACTCGTGCGCGGCGAACCGTTCGAAGGCCTGCACGGCGCCTGGTTCGACGGACTCCGCGAAACCCTGGCCGGCGAGATCACCGCCGCCGAACTGGACCACACCGACGCCAGGCTCGCCGCAGGCGAGCACCGCACCCTCATCGCCGAACTGACCGCGCGCACAACCGAACGCCCACTCGACGAACGCCTGGCCGCCCAGCTCATGCGCGCGTTGATCGGCGCCGACCAACGGCAAGAAGCACTGGCCCACTACTCACAACTGCGACACCGGCTAGCAGACGAGCTGGGCCTGGACCCCGGCCCCGCGCTAAGAGACCTGCACGCGTCGCTCACCCAACGTCCACAGTGGAGCCCGCGCCAGCTTCCCCCACCGCCGTCGGACTTCACCGGCACGGAAGCGCAGCTGGCAGCCCTGGACGAAGGCCCGATCGTCACGATCACCGGCCCCGCTGGCACCGGCAAGACACGGCTGGCCCTGCACTGGGCACACGCCCACGCCGCCGACTACCCGGACGGCCAGCTGTTCGTGGACCTGAACGGCTCCGACCCGTCCGACGTCGTCCGCGAGTTCATCACCGCTCTGGGCACAGCCCCGGACGGCATCCCACCCGAACCACACGCGCAGACAGCGCTCTACCGCACGCTGCTGGCAAACCGGCGAATGCTGATCGTGCTCGACAACGCCGCCGACACCGCACAGGTCGTCCCATTGCTACCGGGAACGCCGAGATGCCGGGTCGTCGTGACCAGCCGGGAACGCCTACCGGGCCTCGTCACCGCCCACGGCGCCCGCCCCGTGGTGCTCTGAGCAGATCCACTCAGGGGGAACGCCTACCGGGCCTCGTCACCGCTCACGGTGCTAGCCCCGTCGTCCTTCAGCCGGCGCACGGCCTCGTCCTGGAGGGCCTGAACGGCTGCTTCGCGCTTCTTGAGCCACCGGTGCCGGCTGGTGCGAGCCTCGACGACGTCCTCGACGGTAGGCGCAGTCCTCGTAGATGTCGCCCGGCTGGATCAGGCGGAACGACTCCGGCGAACAAGCGCCGCGTCGGGCATGCAGACGCCACACGGCGTGAACTGCAGTTGCCGTGCCTCCTGCACCGGGAGACCCAGCGTGGGCCTCCCGGCGAGCCAGGAGCACGAACTCAGGTGATACCGGGGCCGTTCGTCCAGCACCCGCACCTCATCCACCAGATCGGCCACGACGAGCAGGTCTGCCGCGTCGGTGTCCTCTTCCGGTGGTTCCTCGTCAGCGGGCGGCGTGTCGGCTGTCGCCGAAACCACTACCCGTTGATCATCAGCTACAGCTTGTTGATCTACACTCTGCGCGTCGGCAGCGGGGTCCCCCGGCCGCCGCCGCCACCAGTCCCAAGCGAGGACCAGGGCGGCGAGCACGCTCGCGCCCACTGACGACCACGCCCAGATCGTGTTGGACGTGGTCAACGCGGGCACCAGCAAGCCGAGGGCAGCCAGCACCAGAAGTAGAACTACGAAGAGCACCTAATGGACAGTAGTTCAGCCCGCTTCGGCGCGTGCGCCGAAGGAGTAACCCTGGGAACGACCCTCGGACGGAGCGGCCGGGCCGCGGTCCTGGAGGTCGCGCAGGGACGACTCGAGCATCGTCTTCAGTCGCGTGCGGTACTCGCGCTCGAACGTCTGCAGCTTGTCGATCTGCTTCTCGAGCGTGTTCTTCTCCTGGGTGATGTTGCCCATCACCTCAGCGTGCTTGCGCTGCGCATCCCGGTCGAGCGCGGTGGCCTTCTCACGGGCCTGCCGCTCAAGCGTCTCGGAACGCGTACGCGCGTCGTTCAGCATGGTCTCGGCACGCGTGCGCGCCTCGTTGACCATCGTGTCGGCCTTGGCACGGGCCTCGGAGAGCAACTGCTCCGACTTCGTGCGCGCCTCGGACAGCATGCCGTCCGCCTCGGCCTTGGCCTCACCGGTGAGCCGGTCCGCCATCTCCTGGGCGAGGCCCAGGACCTTGGCGGCCTGCACGTGGTGGTCTCCGCCACCACCGGGAGACGTCTGCTCCATCACGGACGGCGGCGGGACCGGCGCCAGGCGGCGCGGCTCCTCCACCGGCATGCGGCTCGTCACGGGGCCGGACGAAGCCTTCACACGGGCATCGTCGAGGTCAGCACGCGCAGTCTCGAGCTGCTGGTCGAGCTGTTCGACCTGCTGACGGAGGTCGTTGTTCTCCTCGATCAAGCGGGCCAACTCGCCCTCAACCAGGTCGAGGAACGCGTCCACCTCGTCCTCGTTGTAGCCCCGCTTGCCAATCGGCGGCTTGCTGAATGCAACGTTGTGCACGTCAGCGGGGGTCAACGGCATCGGATCACCTCTCGCACTCCTGGGCTGCGGTCATCCCCGGTTCCCCGTCACCTGGGATCTGCAACTTGCATCAAAATGATAACGAGCAGCCACAGCACAATAATCGATAGGTCCAGCCCGACCCCACCAATCCGCACAGTCGGGATCACCCGACGCAGTGCACGGACCGGTGGATCGGTGACCGTGTACACGGTTTCCAGCGTCACGGCTACGCCGCCCGCGGGGCGCCACTCCCTCGCGAAGGTCCGCACCAGTTCGACCACGACACGCGCGGTCAGGAACAGGGAGAACGCGAAGAGGACGTAGAAGATGACGAGACGGATCGGGTCCACGGGTCAACTCTAACCGTGGTTCCCGAACCCACCCTCCGCCAGCTTCCTGCGGTCCTCCGCCGTGACGTCAACGTTCGGCGGTGAGAGAAGGAACACCCTGCTGGTGATCTTGTCCATGGACCCGCGCAGAGCGAACGCGAGACCGGCCGAGAAGTCGACGAGACGCTTGGCGTCCGCGTCGTCCATGTCGGTCAGGTTGAGGATCACCGGTGTGCCGTCGCGGTAGTGCTCCCCGATCGTGCGCGCCTCGCTGTAGGTACGGGGGTGAAGCGTGGTGATGCGCGCCAACGGGTTTCCTACCGGTTCTGCGACCGGACGCAGCCTGCTCACGGGCTCGCGCTGCGGCTCGACGGCGAGCGCACCGTGCACCGGTGCGTCAGCAGACCAGCGCCGCGTGCTCGAGGGGCTGCCCCCGCGCCGCGACTCGGGCTCGTAGTCGTCCGACTCGTCGATGTCGGTCCGGTACCCGGAGCCCGGAAGCTCCGACCGTCCCGGCGTGAACACGCGGTTGCGCCGCGGGTAGGGGTCGTAGTCGTCGGCCTCGGCCGCGTACTCGGACCGGTAGTCGCCGTAGCGACCGCGATCGTCGTCGTAACCGGGGTCGTCTGCGTACTCGGCGGGGACCATCCCGAAGTAGGCCTTCAGCTTGTGCAAAGCGCTCATCCCAAGCCCCTCCTCCGCGAGTTCCCCACCTAGGGACGGTGCGGACGGCCCCGAGGTTCCCGACAACCTACGGCGAGGTTAGTCGCCGGCTGCCGAGCAACGCGGTTCCGACACGCACACAGGTCGATCCGTGCGAGATGGCATCTTCCAGGTCCGCGCTCATTCCCGCTGACACACGAGTAGCAGTGGGATGATCATCACGTAGCCCTGATACCACTGACGCCAACGCTTCAAACGCCTGCGAAGGGTTCATCGTCAGAGGCGCGACAGTCATCGCACCTCGGAGAATAAGATCACCCGAACGAGTGATCACGCCAGCCAGTTCCGCCACATCAGCAACAGCACACCCACCGCGAGACGTGTCGCCGTCAATGCTGACCTGCAGCAACACGTCCAACGTCTTACCCCTCACACGCGCCGCCGCAGCCAACGCCTCAGCCAGCCGAACGCTGTCCACCGAGTCGACCTGATCGGCCCACTCGACAACCGACTTGGCCTTGTTCCGCTGCAGCCGCCCGACCATGTGCCAGCGCGCGTCTTCGAGATGTCTCAACTGGCCGGCCTTCGCACTGGCCTCTTGATCGCGATTCTCGGCGAAATTCCGCAATCCAAGCCCGTAAAGCAGCTCGACATCACTCGCGGGCCAGGTTTTCGTCACCGCGAGCAACATCACTTCCGACCGCTCACGCCCCGCAACCTCACACGCCTTGGCGATGCGCTCCTCGACCTCAGCGAGGTTCTCCCGAAGCTCTTCCTCCCGGCTCACGGCTCGATCCAAACGACCGAGGCCAACCGACCGGTGGGCGCCTCCCGCCGGTGACTGAAGAGATCCTTCTCCTCAAACGTGCACCGCGGGTCAACCCCGATCTTCCCCACCCCGGCACTGCCGAGCTGGTTCCACAACCCGGCCCGCAAATCCAACGCGGGCGTGCCCTTCCGCGACTTCGACGCGCTCCCAGGCAGGTGCTTCTCCACGTCCCTCTGCATGTCGACGGGCACCTCGTAGCACTCGCCGCACACGGCAGGCCCCAACAGAACCTCGATGCGCTCCAGCTCAGCACCCTGGGCCATCATCGCCTTGAGGGCCTCGACCACCACCCCGACACGCGCCCCGACACGCCCGGCGTGCACCGCCCCGATCACCCCGGCCTCTTCATCCCCGAGCAACACAGGCACACAGTCGGCCGTCAGCACCACCAGCCCGAGACCGGCCTGTTTCGTCACAACCGCGTCGGTCGCCTCAAGCGGCTCGGCCTGAGGCCCGTCAACCGTCGCAACGGTCCGCCCATGCACCTGCTCCATCCAGACCAACCGCTCAGGCTCCAACCCGATGCCTTCCGCAAGCCGAGCCCGGTTGGCCACCACCGCCTTCTCGTCATCCCCGACATGATCGCCAAGGTTGAACGACTCGTACGGGGCCTTGGACACGCCACCGGAGCGGGTGGTCACAACACGACGAATGCGCACCCCCACACCCTAGTTCGCACCAACGGCCGCCCCTGGGCATGCCCCGATCGATCCGCCAACGCCGCAGGCGAGGCCCCACACCGATGGCGAAGCCGAGGCGACCCGATGGCGAAGCCGAGGCGCTCTTGGCTTGAAACGGGAGGTTCCGGTGGGTGGTCCCGTCACGAGTCGTGCCACAGCTCTCGCCGCGCACGAGG
>NZ_JAXAVW010000026.1:0-143334 GCF_033949945.1 Lentzea miocenica | reverse complement strand
CACCGCGATCATGAAAGACCTCGCAACCATCGCTTGACATCTATAGGAGCGTCAGACGTGCCATCAACCCGCGCGTGGCGTGGTACCCCCCAGATCAGATTGGCGGGGGTCTGGGGCCCCCCAGGGGGAAGCACTCAAGGTGACGCGCTCAACGCAACCAGGGAACCCTACGGACCAGGCGCCCGTCACCACCGCCCAAGCAACAACGCCCCGCCACCCACCAGGGCAGCCGCACTGACCACCCCGAACAACGAAACCCACCCCAACGCCGGCACCCCGGTCAACCAGGCCAGCTGATCAGCATCACTCCGAGGCGCCTGCCGCCTCCACCTCTTGACCTGCAACTCCCACACCGGCCGCACCCCGCCAAGCAGCAAGAACCACGCGAACACATACGCGGCAGCGTCCCGAACCTCAGCCGAGGCGTAGAACGACACGACCAAGAACACCCCGCCGGTGACAATGATCGACAACACCCCGAACACGTTGCGAATCATGATCAACATAGCCGCGAGAAACCCGATGCTGATCCACAACATCAGCTGGATCTGCTCGTTGGTGATCAGCACAGCTGCCCCGAACCCCAGCAACGACGGCGCGATGTACCCGGCCAGCGCGGTGAACACCATCCCGGGCCCGCGCGGCTTCCCCCGGGACACGGTGAGCCCACTGGTGTCGGAATGCAGCTTGATCCCGCTGAGCCGCCGCCCAGTCAGCACAGCGACCAACGCATGCCCACCCTCATGGGCGATGGTGATGACGTTGCGCGTAACTCTCCAGATCCCGTGCAACGCGACAGCCAGGAACGCGGCCAGCGCAGTCCCCCACGTGATGAGCACTTCGTGGGTCAGCAACTCGGAAGGCATCGAGACATCGAAACAGACGCCCTGTTAGAGCCGCATGTGGGCTCCAACAGGGCGTCTGCACCGGGCAGGGGGACTGTCCGGCGGGCCGAACAGCACTCCTAGTGCTTGATCTTGTCCTTGCTCACCCGCTCGGTCTTCGGGTCGATCACGGCCTGCTCCTTGGTGATCGGCTCCCGCTCCCGAGGACTGACGGTCGGATCCATCTCCTCGATCCGGTGCTCACGGGTGTCGCCGCCACGGCTGTCGCCGACGCGGCTGTCACGGGTGTCGTCAACCCCGTCGAACGCCGCCGACCGCTGCTCCGGCAGCACCGGCTCCTCCTCCTCGATCAGCTTGCGGCGCGCGGGCAACACCGCGAGCAGCAGGCCGAAGAGCGCGAGGCCGAGGTACAGCCAGTTGTCGTTGGTGTTGAGCGCCAACGGGTTGCCGAACTGCTCCGCCGGGTTCCTGGCGAGGATGCCGGTGATCATCAGGCCCCACACGAAGATCGCGGCGGAACCGATGAACAGCAGCCACCCGTACAGCCGGGCGAGGCCCGACCCGAGAGCCATGAGCAGGCCGAGCACGCCGACGGCCACGAGCACCAGGTTGTGCAGCGGGTTCACCGAGAACCCGAGCACGAACGACTGGGCGGCCCAGTCGCCGATCCCTGTGCGGGTGAATCCCACGACGCCGAACACGATGAACGCGATACCGGCCAGCGCGGCCAGCAACTGCACCGGTTGCAGACCGGCGACCTTGACTGTGACGCGGTGGGTCATGACGCCCTCCAGGCTCCGTACTTGTCGCCCGGCGGACTACCCTGCCACGACCTCCGCCAAACCGTTCACGGAGACGTCGGGCATGCCGTTGCGCGCCACGACGACGTTGCGCTTGCCGATGTGGACCACGCGCGCTCTGGCCGGGTTGACGAGGACCGTCATCTCGGCGTTCTGCTCGTTGTACGCCCTGACCTCGACCTGCGTGCCGCGCGCGGCCGCGTTGCGCAGGGCTGCGGCCAGGGTGTCCAGGTTCCACGGCTTGACCAGGCGGAACTGGAACTCGTCGACGTTCAGCACGGCCCAGAGCTCGGTGCTGGTGGGTGGATCGATCGGATTCATGGGTAAATCCCCCCTCGAGAACGGTTGGTGGGCTCCGGGACGCCGCGCCCACCGCTCGGCGCCCCGGAATTTGTCCGCAACAGAACTGACCGCAGCAGCCGGATCACGAACGCCTGCCGTGGCGGCGGCGACTCCGCCCCGCAGGAGACGGCCCCGCAAGAGACAGCACGGCCGCGAGGCGCCCGATGGTTCACCCGGATCTCCTGCGGCAGGTTTTCTGTTGCCCCTCAATGAGAACCCGGACGGCACCGCCCGCACATCCAGAGCATTACCTAGGTTTGGTCGCGCGCGATCCGCGCGGCCTCCGACCTGTTGCTCGCGCCGAGCTTCGCCAGCACGTGCGACACGTGCAGTCCCACCGTCCGCACGCTCAGCACCAGCTCCGCGGCGATCTCCTTGTTGGTGCGGCCCCACCCCAGCAGCTCCAGCACGTCGCGTTCGCGCGGGGTCAGCGTGCCGAGTTGCGGTTTGTCCTCGTGCAGCAACGGGATCCGCAACCGGCGGGCCTGCCGGTCGATCATCTTGGCCAGCGGCAGCGCGCCCAGCCGTTGCGCGGCGCGGTCGGCGTGGCGCAGCGCTTCCGGTTCACCGGAACGGGTTCGCGCGTACGCGGCCTGGTACGGCATCTTCAGCCGATCCCACTCGACGGCGATCCCTGCCCACGAGTCCCGGCCGGCCTCCGCGAACGCGACCCGGCGCCACACCTCGTCCTCCGGTCCGTGCGGCATCGGCAACCGGGCCAGCAGCTCCAGTTCCGTCGCTTCCGGATCATCGAGTCTGGTCACCCGGCCGCCCGCGGCCTGCAGATCGCGGGCCGCGCCCAGGCCTTCCACGCACAGCCGCAGGACCTCGCCGCGGGTCAACGCCTCCGGTGGATCCGCCACGGTCTCGCGGCACAGTTCGACCGCCGCCCGGTACTGCCCCTTCGCCCGCGCCGCAACGGCTTTGGCGTACGCGCACTGGGCGGCGAACAACGCGTCCGGACCGTCGACGGCCTTGGCGGCCTCCTCGATCAGGTCGTCCGGATCCCGCCCGCGCAACGCCGCCGCTTCCGCCTTGCACAGCAGGATCCGCGCGGCCTTGTTGCCGGGGATGGTGTCCGGGACCTCCACCTCGTCCAGCTCCTGCCACCGTCCGAGGGCGAACAGACTGGTCGCGAGGTTGTAGCGGATCACCGCGCTGAACGTCGGCGCGAGACCCTGAATCCTGAGGCGCGTCAACGCTTCCTTGCCGATGCGCGCGCTGCGCTCGTGCTGCCCGGCGCTGCCGAGCACGTAGGTCAGGTTGCCCACGGCCCTGGTGAGCTCGCGGACGCAGCCGCTGCGATGCGCGGCCGTGCGCGCCGCTTCCAACGTGGCGGTGCCGCGTTCGACTTCGCCCAGGAACGCCTCGCACACGCCCCGGACGCTCAAGGCATAGGCGCGGATCTCGTCGTCGTCGGTGACAACCGAACCGGCGAGCGTCATCGCTTCGCGGTACTCGCCCTGGGACATGAGCCAGCTGGCCTCGGCGATGGCGACGCGCGCGACCATGGGCCCGGCCGCGAGCCCCTTGGCCTCCAGCAGGGTTTCGAACGCCGCGGCCCGGTCGCCCATGACGAACTGGCAGTCCCACAACAGGTACAGCAGCTCGCACCGGTCACCGGCGCCGGCGAGCGCCTTGCGCAGCTCCAAAGCGGCGTCGGCCGGCCTTCCCGCCGACCGCAACGCCTTCGCCCGCTCCAGCGCGTCCCGCACATTCCCTTAGGACGCGCGGAAGAGCTCTCAGATACGGCCCTTGCGCCCAATGCCGACGTACGCGCCCGGCACGACGGCCGGCGACTCGATCAGCAGCCCCTCCATCAGCTGCTCGACCGGAGCCGGATGCGACACCACCAGGAACCCTCCCGCCGGCAACGCGTGCCGATACCGGCGCACCACCCGCCCCGGCCCGGTGGCGTCGTCCACGTATCTCAGGACGTCGACCATCAGCACGGCGTACGGCTCACGCAGGTCGAGATGGGACACCACGCCCGGATGCCGCAGCACCTGTTCGGGGCGGCGCAGATCGGCCTCGATCGCGCACGTCCGCGGCTCGCCGCGGAGCAGCCCGCGGGAGAACGCCACTGTCACCGGGTCCGAGTCGACGTACACGACACGGGCGTCGGGCAACGTCTGGTGCGTCGCGCCGCACGTCGGGATGCCCGAGCCGAGGTCGAGGAACTGACGGACGCCCGCGGCCCAGCAGTGCCGGACGGCCTGCCGGAGGAACGACCGATGCGCTCGCGTCACGAGCGGCAGTTCCGGGTCGATCCGGACCGCCTGCTTGGCGAACGCCCGGTCGGCGGCGTAGTTGTGCGCGCCGCCGAGGTAGAAGTCGTGGATCCGCGCGGCGTTCGGCCGACGTACGTCGACCTCGTAGCGTGCGAAGGCGGGGACCGCAGCCATTCGCAGAGCGTAACTGGCGCCTAGACCATTCGGGCGAAGTTTTCGAAGATTCTTTGGGTCCGTCTGACATGGACCCGTCGAGAGCGGGCCCAGTCCACCCCACGAAGACCGGGCCACGTAGCGCGTACGGGGATCGAACCCGTGTTTCCGGAGTGAGAATCCGACGTCCTGACCACTGGACGAACACGCCAAGAACGAGCATTGATACACAAATGCTCGCAGAGAATAGTAGAAAGTGAACTAGCTGGTCACAGCTTCGAGGGCGCTCCGGCCCATTCCTCTGCGGTAATCATGGAACAATGATGACCGAGGCTGTGCGCACATCGCAAAGCAATTAATCGAGCCAGGTGAGCGCGAGCCACAGCGACGCCCGCGCGTCGGCCGCCGAGAGGTCCCGGCCGAGCAGACGTTCGACGTGGGCGATGCGGTGCCGGACGCTGTTGCGGTGCACGCCGAGGACCGTCGCGGCCCGGTCCCAGCTGCCGTGCTGCCCCAGCCAGGCTCGCAGCGTCTCGATCAGCTCGGGGCGTCCGAGCAGCCCCGCGAGCTCTCTCCTGGCGAAGGCGCGGGCCGCCACGGGGTCCACCAGAGACGTCAGATCGGACGCCGGGAACGCGGGAGAGCCGGTGGCGAGAGCACGCGGCAGCAATGCCGCAGCCTCCTCCACAGCGGTCCCGACCTCCCCCTCCGGCACTTCTGAGGAGACTCCGACGGGCCCCGACACCTCGAACCCCGCCGGCACGAGCGCCAGGAACCCGTCCCCGTCCTTCGACACCAGCGGCCCGTACCGCTGCGCCAGCACGTCGTAGTCCGCCCGCGACTGCCCAGCCACCACCCGGTACGGCCCCGGCCCCAGCACGTTCCGCACGCCTGTCACCCGCGAGCGGAGCAGCGCGGACGCCGCGAGCCGGGCGATCTGGCCGCGTTCGCTCGCCAGGTCGCGGCGCAGCAGTCCGAGCAACGCCAGCGCGACCGCGACCACGGCCCGTTCGGCGGGAGACAGCGGTGTGGATCGGCGCACCACGAGGACCGCGGACTCCACGGGGTCCAGCGTGACGTGGTCTTCACCCAGCTGGGTCGAGGCCGAACGGGGTCCGGTGGCGGACGCGATGCGTGCCACGAGAGAGGCGAGCCCTGACGGTGCGGACGTGCGATCCACAAGATCGGCCTGGCAGTTCAGCACCACGGCCAACGTCGTCAGCACCGATTCGACGGGACGGACGCGAGTGGCCGCACGGGTCAGCGCGCGCTGGCTGTCGGCGAGCATCCGCTGCTCCCGCACGGCGATCTCCGCGAGCAGCGCGCCGAGGGCCTGGGACACCGCGAGGAACGGCGTCGACGGCGGTACCTCCAGCAGCGGCATCCCCTGCGCCTCACAGGCTTGCACCAGCGAGGACGGCACCTCCGGGAACTCCGGCTCGACGCCGAACCCGATCGCCGAGACACCGGAGGCGACCAGCCCGGCGACGTACGCGGGGACGTCCGACGGGAACCGCACGCCGGCCGTGAGCAGCAGCTCCTCGCCGACCAGGTACGGGGTCGGGTCCTCCAGCTCGGACACGTGCGCCCAGCGGATCGGCCGGTCCAGGGCGTCGGCTCCACCCAGGACCTTCAGCCCGAGATCGACTCGCGCGACAAGATCCTTCAGTGGGACGGTTTGCACAACCATAAGTCCAGGATTGTGCACAACGACCACTTACCAGCGCCAGCCCGCGTTCCTACTGTGACCTGCAACCCAAGGAGGTCCGACAGTGGCTCTCGACTACGCGGTGATCGCCGCCTACGTGCTCGGCATGATCGGCATGGGCTGGTGGGGCATGCGCCGCGCCACCAGCAAGAGCGAGTACCTGGTCGCCGGACGCAGGCTCGGCTTCACGATGTACTCCGGCACCATGTCGGCCGTCGTGCTCGGCGGCGCGTCGACCATCGGCGGTGTCGGGCTCGGCTACAAGTACGGCATCTCCGGCGCCTGGATGGTGTTCGCCATCGGCCTCGGCATCCTGCTACTCAGCGCACTCTTCGCGCGCCGGATCGTCAGGTTGAAGGTCTACACCGTTTCGCAGATGCTCGATCTCCGGTATGGCGGCAACTCCAGCACGATCTCCGGCCTGGTGATGGCGGCGTACACGCTGATGCTCACCGTCACGTCCACGATCGCGTACTCCACCATCTTCAACGTCCTCTTCGGACTGCCCAAGTCCATCGGCGTGATCATCGGTGGCAGCATCGTGGTGCTGTACAGCGTTCTCGGCGGCATGTGGTCGATCACGCTCACCGACATCGTGCAGTTCGTGGTGAAGACGGTCGGCATCCTGTTCCTGCTGCTGCCGATCAGCCTCGCCACCGCGGGCGGCTTCGACGGCATCCAGCAGCGGCTGAACGACCCGGCGATGTTCGACGTCGGCAACATCGGCGCGAGCACGATCATCACCTACCTGCTGATCTACGTGTTCGGGCTGCTGATCGGCCAGGACATCTGGCAGCGCGTGTTCACCGCCAAGTCGCCGAAGGTCGCGACGTGGGGCGGCATCACGTCCGGGCTCTACTGCCTGGTCTACGCGGTCGCGGGTGCGGTGATCGGCCTCGCGGGCAAGGCGCTGTACCCGGACATCGCGAACAAGGACGAGGCGTTCGCGACGATCGTGGAGAACCTGCTGCCGACCGGTGTGCGCGGGCTCGTGCTCGCCGCCGCGCTGGCCGCGATGATGTCCACCTCGTCCGGCGCCCTCATCGCGTGTGCCACGGTGGCGTCCAACGACATCTGGCGTCGGAAAGCCAAGAAGAACGACAACGCTGCTTCCGACGTCCACAACAACCGGATGTTCACGCTCGTGATCGGTGTCGTCGCGATCGCCATCGCGGTGGCGCTCAACGACGTCGTGGCCGCGTTGACCGTCGCCTACAACATCCTCGTCGGCGGGCTGCTGGTCGCGATCATCGGCGGTCTGGTCTGGAAGCGCGGCACGCGCCTCGGTGCGATGGCGTCGATGGCCGTCGGGTCGCTGACGGCGATCGGGTTCATGGTGTTCGTGGACGTGTACGCCAACGAAGCCATCTACTACAGCCTCGGCGCGTCGTTCGTGACGTACGTCGTGGTCAGTCTCGCCACCCCGGCCACGGACGCGGCCGTGCTCGCGAACTGGGACCGCCGGGTAGCCGGTGACGGCTCTGCGGAAGAGGAACTGGTGAACGCATGATCGGCCCCGTCGACTCCTCCCAGGTCCCGCGCTACGCGGGCCCGGCGACCTTCGCCCGGCTGCCCCGCCTGGACCAGGTGGCGCACGCGGACGTCGCGGTGGTGGGAGTCCCGTTCGACACCGGCGTCTCGTACCGGCCGGGCGCGCGGTTCGCGCCCTCGGCCGTGCGGGAGGCGTCCCGGCTGCTGCGGCCCTACAACCCCGGCCTGGACGTGTCGCCGTTCGACCGCATCCAGGTCGCGGACGGCGGGGACATCGCGGTCAACCCGTTCCACATCGGCGAGGCCATCGAGACGATCGAGCAGGCCGCGTCGGAACTGCAGGCCGAGGGCACCCGGCTGGTGACGATCGGCGGCGACCACACCATCGCGTTGCCGTTGCTGCGGGCCGTTTCGCGGATCCACGGCCCGGTGGCGTTGCTGCACTTCGACGCTCACCTCGACACGTGGGACACCTACTTCGGCGAGCCGTACACGCACGGGACGCCGTTCCGCCGCGCGGTCGAGGACGGGATCCTGGACACCGAGGCGATCTCGCACGTCGGCACGCGGGGTCCGTTGTACGGCAAGAAAGATCTCGAGGACGACCGGCGGCTCGGGTTCGGCATCGTGACGTCGTCGGACGTGATGCGCCGCGGGGTGGACGAGACGGTGGACGCGTTGCGGCAGCGGATCGGTTCGCGGCCGTTGTACGTGTCGATCGACATCGACGTGCTGGACCCGGCGCACGCGCCTGGGACCGGGACGCCAGAGGCCGGCGGGATGACCTCGCGGGAGCTGCTGGAGATCGTGCGCGGGCTGCGGGGGTTGAACCTGGTGGGCGCGGACGTCGTCGAGGTGGCGCCCGCCTACGACCACGCGGACATCACTTCTGTGGCAGCGTCCCATCTGGCGTACGACCTGGTGAGCCTGTTGGCTTTGAAGGAGGGGCAGTGACCTCGCGTCCGGCCTCCGACCTCGTGAGCCTGGTGGCGCTGAAGGAGGGCAAGTGAGCACCCGCAACGGCGGCGATGTTGTTGTCGAGACGCTGGAAGCGCTCGGCGCGCACACCGTGTTCGGCATCCCCGGTCAGCACGCGCTCGGCCTGTTCGACGCCCTTCGCCGGTCCGACCTGCGGTACGTCGGTTCGCGGACCGAGGTCAACGCCGCGTTCGCCGCCGACGGGCACGCGCGGATCACCGGTTCGGTGACGCCGTTGCTGGTGTCGACCGGGCCCGGTGCGTTGCAGACGTTGGCCGGGCTGCAGGAATCCGCCGCCGCTTCCGCGCCCGTGCTGGGGATCTCGTCGCAGATCCCCTCGGCAGGGCTCGGTGGCGTGCGCGGCGGATACCTGCACGAGCTGACTGATCAGCTGGCGTCGTTCCGCGATGTCGTCAAGCACGCGCGGGTGGTGCGGCACGCGTCGCAGATCCCGTCCGCTCTGGCCGAGGCGTGGGAGATCGCGTTGAGCGCGCCGTTCGGACCGGTGTGGGTGGAGATCCCGCAGGACGTGCTGCTCGGGCCGGCCTCGGTGCCGCCGGTGACCTCGGTGTCGTGGTCCGCGCGTGAACTTCATCCGCGGGCCGAACTGGTCGCCGAGGCGGTCCGGTTGCTGGACGGCGCCGCCCGGCCGGTGATCCTGGCCGGTGGCGGTGCCTCCACCGGCGAACTGCTGGAGCTGGCGGAGAAGCTGCGGGCGCCGGTCGTCACGACCTTCGGAGGCAAGGGCAACTTCCCTTGGGAGCACCCGCTTTCCGCCCAGTCGTGGCTGGAGGACCGGCACACCACGGAGTTCCTGGCCGACGCGGACGTGTTGCTGGTCGTCGGTTCCGGACTGGGTGAGCTGTCCAGCAACTACCGGACGTTCCGGCCGCGCGGTGCGGTGATCCAGATCGAGGCCGACCTCGGCAAGCTGGAGTCGAACTACCCGGCGCTCGGCATTCACGCCGATGCCCGGCATGCGTTGCGCGCCTTGGTGTCCGGGGTGACGGCCCGGCCCGCGGACGGGGTGGCGGAAGCCGCGGTTCGCTCGTTGCTCGACCGGGTCCGGGAGCGGTTGAGCGCGCAGGAACTGGACCTGGAGTGGCAGGTGCTGTCGGCGCTGCGGTCGGCGGTTCCCGAGGGCACACCCACCTGCTGGGACATGACGATCCTGGCCTACTGGGCCTGGTCGGCGTGGGATCCCCGTGGTGGCGCGCAGTTCTCCGCCCAGGGTGCCGGCGGTCTCGGGTACGGCTTCCCGGCGGCGCTGGGAGTCGCGGCGGCTGTCGACGGGCCGGTGCTGGCCGTGTCCGGCGACGGCGGCGCGATGTACGGGATCTCGGAACTGGCCACGGCCGCCCAGCACGGTTCGCGGGTGGTGTGGCTGATCGTCGACGACGGCGGCTACGGCATCCTGCGCGAGTACATGACCGGCACGTTCGGTCAGGCCACCGCCACCGAGCTGGCCCGCCCGGACTTCGTGGCGCTCGCCGAGGCGTTCGGGGTGCCCGCCACCCGCAGCACGCCCGAGTCGCTGCGCGAAGATCTCGCCAAGGCGTTCGCCGGGGACGGCCCGCACGTGGTGGTGCTGCCCGCGGTGTTGCGCATGTTCGCCCCGACGCATCTGGAGCACACGTGACCGTCGCGAACTTCATCAACGGCAACTCGGCCACCGCTGGGGAGACCTCGGCGTTGATCGATCCCACGACCGGCGAGGAGTTCGGCCGGGCCGTCATCTCCCGGGCCGCCGAGGTCGACGCGGCGGTGCGAGCCGCCGAGGCCGCGTTCCCGGCGTGGTCCCGCACCACCCCCGGCGAACGCCAGCTCGCTCTGCTCAAGCTCGCCGATCTCCTGGAAGCCGACGCGGAAGCCGTTGCCGACGCCGAGGTCCGCGAGACCGGCAAGATCCGCTCGGTCGTGCTGGACGAGGAGATCCCGCAGTGCGTGGACCAGATCCGGTTCTTCGCCGGTGCCGCCCGCGCGCTGGGCACCGCCGCGGCGGGCGAGTACATCGCCGGCGCCACCTCGTACCAGCGCCGTGAGGCGGTGGGCGTGATCGCGCAGATCACGCCGTGGAACTACCCGCTGATGATGGCCGTGTGGAAGATCGCCCCGGCCCTCGCCGCGGGCAACACCGTCGTGCTGAAGCCCGCTGACACCACGCCGTCGTCGTCCGTGCTGCTGGCGTCGCTGGCGGCTCAGGTGCTGCCGGCCGGCGTGTTCAACGTCGTGCTGGGCGACCGCGACACGGGCCGGTTGCTGGTCGAACACCCCGTCCCCGCGATGGTGTCGCTGACCGGCTCCACCAGGGCCGGTGTCGAGGTCGCCCGCGGCGCCGCCGCGACCGTGAAGCGCACGCACCTCGAACTCGGTGGCAACGCGCCGGTTCTGGTGTTCGACGACGTCGACGTGACGGCCGCGGCTGAAGGCGTCGTGGGCGCGGCCTTCTACAACGCGGGCCAGGACTGCACCGCCGCCACGCGCGTGCTGGTGCACTCTGGCGTGCACGACGAGTTCGTCGCGGCGCTGGTGAAGGCCGCGTCCGCCCAGGTTCCCGGCCAGGACTTCGGGCCGTTGAACAGCCAGGCTCAGCTGGACCGGGTGCTCGGCCTGCTCGGCAGGTCGTCCGCCACCGTCCACTGTGGAGGCAAGCGGCACGGCTCGACCGGCTTCTTCCTGGAGCCCACCGTGATCTCCGGCCTCTCGCAGGACGACGAACTGGTCCAGGAGGAGGCGTTCGCGCCGGTGGTCACCGTGCAGTCGTTCGCGAACGACGACGAGGCCGTCCAGCTTGCCAACGGTGTGCCGCAAGGGCTCGCGTCCTCGATCTGGACCCGGGACACGAGCCGGGCCGCGGCACTGACGGCGCGGCTCGACTTCGGCATCGTGTGGGTCAACACGCACGGGCTCGTCGCGTCCGAGATGCCGCACGGCGGTTTCGGCGCCTCGGGCTACGGCAAGGACCTGTCGATGCACGGACTTGAGGACTACACGCGCGTCAAGCACGTGATGATCGCGCACTGACCATCGCCCGGTATGGCATCGGGTAGTGCAGCAGGCGGGTCGGGACGACCGCGGAGACCACGCGGATCGTCCTGATCCACCGGCCCAGCCTGCGTTCGTCGCTGTCCGTCCACTCCAGACCGAGCTTCGCCCGCAGCACCGGCGGCAGCGTGCCGACGGCGAAGTCCGGCAGCACCCGTGCCGCGACGGGCCGGACGAACGGCCAGAGCACGCTCGGCAGGTGTTCGCCTCCCGGTGCCCTGCCGGTCCGCAGTTCGAAGGCCTCCAACAGGTCCCGCACGCCGTCGGTGCGTGTCAGCTGGGAAGCGACCACCTCGTCGACGTACTCGTGCAGCGCCGCGATGTCACCCGGCATCGACTTGATGCCGAGCGACCGTCCGGTGTCCCGCCACTCCGCGTACAGCCGCTCTTCGTGGATCGCGGGCAGCCGGGGACGCAGCAGCCGGTACGCCGTGAGCAGCGAGTCGAAGCTGGTGGCGTGCACCCAGCGGAACAACTCCTCGTCCGCACCCGGAATCGAGGCGTGCGTCCGCATCAGCCGTTCCGCTTCGGCAGCGGCCAGTTCACCGCCGAACAACCGCAGCTGCGACGAGGTGATCGTTCTCGTCAGCCGCGCGAACGGGTCGGCGCGGTAGCGGTCGCTCACCGCGGTGGCGATCACCGGGTGGGCGACCTGCATCAGCACCGCCCTGCCCAGCACCACCAGTTCGAACCGGGTGTACCAGCCGAGCCGCCACGTCACGGAGTCAGGTCCGAGGGTCACGACCATGATCATTTCGTGCGCCGGGCCGAGCGACGAGGATCCTTACCCGAACGAGTTACCCGGCAGAACGCGCCACTCTGTTGACCTCCAGTTAAGTGGAGTTCGTAGCGTCGTCGGCATGTTCGCGATTCGGCAGTACGAGTTCGGCCCGGCTTCGCACCTGCTGTTCGAGGAGGTGCCCGACCCGGAGCCCGCCGCAGGTCAGGTCCGCATCACCGTGGCGGCCGCCGGCGTCCACCTCGTCGACACCACCATCCGCAAGGGCGGCTTCGGTCCCGTCGACTTCCCGATGACGCCGGGCCGCGAGGTGGCCGGTGTCGTCACGGCACTCGGTGACGACGTCTCCCCCGACTGGCTCGGCCGCCGGGTAGTCGCGCACCTGGGCCAGGTCAACGGCGGTTACGCCGAACTCGCGGTCGCGGCCGTCACCGCATTGCACCCGTTGCCCGACACCGTGTCGTTCGAGGCGGCGGTGGCCATGATCGGCACCGGCCGCACGGTCGTGGGAGTGCTGGACGCCGCGAAGCTCACGGCCGACGACGTGGTGCTCGTGACCTCGGCGGCGGGCGGCATGGGCGCGCTGTTCGTGCAGGAAGCGCGCAACATCGGCGCGCGGGTCGTCGGCCTGGCCAGTGGTTCGAAGCTCGACCACGTGATGGACAACGGCGCCGACGCCGCCATCGACTACACCCGGCCGGACTGGGCGGACGGGATCAAGGACATGACCGTGGTGCTCGACGGCGTCGGCGGCGAGGTGGGCGAGGCCGCGCTGGGCACGCTCGGGGTGGGCGGCCGGCAGATCATCTACGGCTGGGCGTCCGGGGCGATGACCACGATCAGCACGGCGGCGTTGTTCGCGAACAGCCTCACCGCGACGGTCGCGCTCGGGCCGGGGCTGATGCGGCGCGGGCTCAGGGTGCTCGAGGACGAGTCGATGGCGGGGCTGGCGAGCGGGCGGTTCGTACCGCTGATCAACCCGGCGTTCGCGCTGAAGGACGCGGCGAAGGCGCACGAGGCGCTGGAATCCCGTGCCACGGTGGGGAAAGTGGTGCTCAAGCCGTAGCAAGGCGAAACGGGGTCGTCCACAAGGGACGACCCCGTTTCTCTTACCCCTCGGTCACGCCTGTACTGGCACCTCGACGAACTTCTTGCCGGCGAAGTTCTCGACCACCACCGACTTGACGTCGGCCGGTGCCACGAGCGCGGAACCGTCCAGGTTCGTGCCCTCGGCGGCGCCCTTCTTGGACACCACCCAGGAACCCGCCTCCTGGCGGCTGCCGTCCTTCGAGACGACGAAGATCCGGCACTTCTCGCCCTCGGGGATACCGCGGATCGCCATGTTCGTCCGCACCCAGCCCGCGGCGGGGACGACCTTGACGGTCATCGACGCGTTGGTCACGGGGTCGGTGAAGTTGGCGAGCTTGGTTCCCGACGGATCCGGTGCCACCGTCGGTGTGGGAGCGGCCACGTTCGCATCGGGCGAGGTGGCCTTGCCGACGAAGACACCGGCGCCGAGCACCAGCGCGGCCACGACGGCCGCCGCGGCGCCGAGAGCGAACTGACGGCGACGAGCGACGCCACCTCGTTCGCCGCGCACCTGACGCAGGGTGCGCTGCAACAACAGATCGCCGCCCTCCGGCGGCCCGTCCAGCATGGCCTCCGGCGGCACTTCGCCGAGGAAGGCCTCCATGTCGCGGAGCTCTTCCAGTTCACGCTTGCAGTCAGGGCAGGACGCCAGGTGCTCGTCCATGGCGTGCACCTCCTGCTCGTCCAGCGCTCCGAGAACGTAAGCACCGAGCAGTTGCGGGTCGTGCTGCGTGGTCATCCGGCCACCCCCTTCAGTGCGACCTTCTGACCGCCAAAGGTCTCCCTCAAGGCTCGCAACGCGTAATACGATCTTGATTTCACGGTGCCCGGTGGTACCCCGAGCGCCTCTGCCGCCTCCGTCACACTGCGACCGCGGAAGTAGATCTCCATCAGCACGTCGCGGTGGTCCGAGGACAACCTGTCGAGCGCTTCCAGCACCACCACCGAGTCGACGACCTGATCAGCGTGGTCGCGCTCGATCGGTGGCGTCGCCGGAGACTCGGCCACCTCCTGCGGGCGCGCCGCCTTGGCCCGCACCCGGTCGGTGACGATGTTGCGCGCCACTGTCAAAAGCCAGCCGCGCACCGATCCCTTGCCGTTCACGAGGGCGTCGGGGTGGCGCCACGCTCGGACGAGGGTCTCCTGGACCACGTCCTCGGCAGCCGCCCGATCACCGGTCAACCGCGTCGCGTACGCCAGCAGTGCCCGACCGTGCTCCTCGTAGAGCGACCGGATCAGTGCCTCGTCGGCCGCGGTCTCCCGTTTGCGGGAGAACAAAGCCGCCATCCACCCACTCCTCCCCGCCCGCGGGGTACTCGTGCGGGCGCTCTTTTCACAGACCTCAGCCCAGACACGAGCAGAGACAGGCTTCGGTTCAACGAAAGTGGACTAAAAGATCGTGCGGATGTTAGCGGGAGCGGTTGAGCTGCCCGACCAGTTCACGCATCAACGCCTCCGGCATCACGTTGATGAACATCGCGTGGTCGGTCGCCGGGTCGCGCAGCTCCTCCGGGAAGCTGTCGATCGCGAACGGGCGGCCGGCCGGAATGTCGTAACCAACGGTCACGTGCAGCCGCGGGATCGGGAACGTCCGCGGCGGGCACGCGCCGCCCACCAGCGGAAAGACCACGTGTGTGCGGTGTGACGCGCTGTCGGTGTTGTTGCCGTCCCAGCAGCTGCCGAAGTCGTAGCTGCGCAACGTGGTCGCACTCCCGCACAACGGGTATTTCGTCGTGTACCGGCCAGGTTTGTCCGCGCAGCCCCACCGCGCCCGCATTTTCTCGCCGTAGTCGTTGGTGAACGCCATCGGATCGCCGGTGATCAGGCGCAGGAACCGCGGCATCGGCAGCACGGAGCTCACCGGGCTGCCCTCGTACCGGATTTCCACGCTCTTCGGCTTCAGCACCTCGCCGGTGTTGCCGTGCAGCCCGCCACCGTCGGCGTGCACGTCGTGGCCAGTGCCGTCGGTCAGGCGCAGCACCGGCCAGTAGTACGTGGACAGGTCGTTCTTCTCGCACGTGCTGGGCGCGGCCGCGAGAGAGGTGTCCGTCGACTTCGCGTCCGCCGACTTGTTGCCCACGTACTCATGTGTGTGGTGCGCGCCGAACGGGATGCCCGGCGAGACCACCGGGTTGTCCGCGTTGAGGTGCCGCTCCTCGTTGGTGCCGCACCGGATCACCACGTGCGGCGTCTCCGGCTCGTCCAGCACCTGGTCCAGCTCGCTGACGTACTGGTCAGCGCGGGAAGTCCCGTACAGCACGGCTGCGGAGGCCCCGATGACGAGGACCACGACTGCCGCGATCACCAAGGTCATCGGTTTGTTCGGGGCCACGCCTACAGCTTGCCAAGCGGCGTGGTGAGACCAAAGGGGGGTGTCTCAGTTCGGGCGTTCACCGTTGCTCCACGGGTACGACTACGTGACAGGGGAGCGTTCCCGAACCCGGTCGGGAACGCTCCCCTGTCACGTACTAACTGGCGGTCACCAGCGGCTGGTGATCGTGGTTCATCACGCTGACCCCGGCCACGTCGCCGGCCCGCACCATCGCGGACCCGGCCAGAGTCACCTCACCGTCGTGCGCCCTCCACGAGCCCGCGGTGAACTTCCTTCCGTCCTTCGTGTGCACGACGAGCCAGCAGGCTTCCCCGTCCTGCATGCCGTCGACCGTGGCGACCAGTCGCAGGCCACCCTCGGTGTCGGTGACCTTCACGGCCAGGTGCGCTCCCGCGGCGGAGGTTCCCTGCAAGGTCTCGCCGTCGGCGCCGATCTCGCCGACCCCCATGCCCTGGCCCATCCAGACGCCACCGGCGAGCACTCCGGCGACCACGAAGGTCGAGGTCAGGGCTGTGATGCGGCCGCGGCGGCGCACGGCCTGGTGTCTCTCCTCGCGGACCGTGCCCAGCGCACGGCGGAGCAGGTGGTCCGCGTTCTGCGGAGGGCCGTCGAGTGCGGCCTCCGGTGGCAGTTCTTCCATCAGCATGTGTCGATCTCGTTCAACTCGTTGGTGCCCAGGGACGTTCGGTGCCTTGCGCTGGCGGACGCGGCAATGGACACGGTCACGCGGAACGATGCACTCATTTTCTCCTTCTCCAGTCCCGCGCACTTGCGGTGACCGACACCTTCAAAACGAGCCGGCGAGGAACTTGGTTCAAACCAGATACATCGACGTTGCGCAGCCCACAGAAGACGGTTGACCTGGGCCTCCAGCAGCTCCTAAGGTCTCATATATGATGTATGACCGGGTGGAAGCGCCTCCTGCGTCGCGCACGGACTTTGTTCTGGAATCGATCAAAGAAGCGATTCTCAACGGAAAGCTGAAGCCCGGTCAGGCGCTCGTGGAAACAGATCTCGCGGCCACGCTGAACGTCTCGAAGACGCCGGTGCGAGAGGCCCTCAAGACGCTCGCCGGGTCAGGACTCGTCGTGATGAGCCCGTACAAGGGCGCCGCGGTCCGCACGGTCGACGCCGCGATGGCCGCCTCCGTCTACGACGTGCGCATGCTCGTGGAACCCGAGGCGCTGCGCCGCGCGATCCTGCTGGGCGCTTCTTTCGACGAGGCCGCGCTGGCGTTGGAGGACGTCTCCGACCTGGCTCGGCGCTCGCTCGCCAACCGGCGTTTCCACCGCGCGCTGTACGCCGGGTGCGGCAACCCGTTGATGATCCAGATCCTGGACGGCCTGCGCGACCAGGCCGCGCTGATCACCGTCGCCGGCTGGGGCATCTGCCCGACCTGGGACGACGAGGCTGCCGAGCACCGCGCGATCCTCGCCGCCGCCGTGCAGGGCAAGGGCGACCTCGCCTTCGAACTCCTCCGCCGCCACATCCAGACCTTCGCCGACCGAGTAGTTGAGGAGCTTCCCGATGGCGTTCGATGACCTCTCCGAGCGGCTCGCGTCCGTCGTGGCGATCACCGTCACGCCGTTCGACGCCGACGGTGCGATCGACGAGAAGAACTACGCCGCGATCGTGGACCGGATGGTGGAGGGCGGCGTCTCGGTCGTCACGCCGAACGGCAACACCAGCGAGTTCTACACGCTGTCCGCCGCCGAGACCGAGCGCGCGCTGTCCATCACCGTGGACGCCGTCGGAGACCGCGCCGCGATCATCGCGGGCGTCGGGCATGACCTCGCGTCGGCGGTGGCGGCCGCCCGGTTCGCCGATCGGGCCGGCGCTCAGGGGATCATGATCCACCAGCCCGTGCATCCGTACGTGTCGTTGGACGGGTGGGTCGACTATCACCGGGCGATCGCGTCTTCGGTGCCTGAGCTGAGCGTGATCCTGTACGTGCGCAACCCGCGGATCGGCGGCGCGCAGATCGCCGCGTTGGCGGACGCCTGCCCGAACGTCGTCGGGGTGAAGTACGCGGTGCCGGACCCGGTGCGGTTCGCCTCGGTGGCCCGGGACGCCGGGCTGGACCGGCTGACGTGGGTGGCCGGGCTGGCCGAGCTGTCCGCTCCCGGGTACTTCGCGGTGGGGGCTTCCGGGTTCACCTCCGGGCTGGCGAACGTGGCGCCGCGGTTGTCGGTGCAGATGTTCCGGGCGTTGCAGGCCGGTGAGTTCGGTGCGGCGATGGAGTTCTGGGAGTTCATCCGCCGGTTCGAGGAGCTGCGGGCGTTGAACGAGTCCGCGAACAACGTCTCGGTGGTGAAGGAAGCGTTGGCGCAGCTGGGGTTGTGCCGCCGGGATGTCCGGCCGCCCGCTTCCGTGTTGGCGGAGGCCGATCGCTCCGCGGTGGGTGTGCTGCTGAACTCGTGGAGCCTGCTGTGACGCTGCCCGAAAAAGGCCTGCGCAGCGCGGAGTGGTTCGAGGGTGAGGGGTTGCGGGCGTTCTCGCACAACGCCCGGATGCGCCAGCTCGGCATGAACCCCGAGGAGCACCTCGGCAAGCCGGTCATCGCCATCCTGAACACGTGGAGCGGCATCAACCCGTGCCACATGCACCTGCGCGAGCGGGCCAAGCAGGTCGAGCGCGGGGTGTGGGAGGCCGGCGGACATCCGTTGGAGTTCCCCGTTTCCACGCTGTCGGAGACGTACCAGAAGCCGACGCCCATGCTGTACCGCAACATGCTGTCGATGGAGACCGAGGAGATCCTCCGGTCCTACCCGGTCGACGGCGCGGTGCTGATGGGCGGCTGCGACAAGACCACGCCGGCTTTGCTGATGGGCGCCGCTTCCGCCGGTCTGCCCACGGTCTTCGTGCCTGCCGGGCCGATGCTGCGCGGCAACTGGCGGGGCGAGAGGCTCGCGTCCGGCACCGACATGTGGCGGTACTGGGACGAGAAGCGCGCGGGAACGATCTCCGGTGCGGACTGGACGGAGATCCAGTCCGGGCTGGCCCGCTCCCCCGGCACGTGCATGACGATGGGCACGGCGTCGACGATGACCGCGGCCGCGGAGGCGCTGGGGCTCACTCTGCCCGGGGCGTCGTCGATTCCGGCCGTGGACTCGGCGCACTACCGGATGGCGGCCGCGTCGGGCATGCGGGTCGTGGAGATGGTGCGCGAGGGGCTGACGATCGGTGACGTGCTGTCTCCTGATGCGTACGAGGACGCGATCCGGACCGTGCTGGCGTTGGGTGGATCCACCAACTCCTACATCCATCTGATCGCGATGGCCGGGCGGTCGCAGATCTCGTTGTCACTGGACGACTTCGACCGGTTGTCGCGTGAAGTGCCGGTGCTGGCCTCCGTTCAGCCCGCCGGCTCGTACCTGATGGAGGACTTCTACTACGCGGGCGGGCTGCGCGGGTTGCTGTCGCGGTTGCGGGATTCGTTGCACCTCAAGCGGATCACGGTGACCGGCCGGACTTTCGGTGAAGACCTCGAAGGTGCCGAGGTCTACGACTCCTCGGTGATTCGATCGGTGGACGACCCCATTTCGGCCGAGGGCGGGCTGGCCGTTCTGCGCGGCAACCTGGCGCCGGACGGTGCGGTGATCAAGTACGTCGCCGCGGAGCCTTCGTTGTGGAAGCACACCGGGCCCGCCGTGGTTTTCCACGGGTACAAGGATTTGCAGGCACGGATCAACTCGCCGGACCTGGAGGTCACGCGCGATTCGGTGATCGTGCTCGCCGGTGGTGGCCCCAAGGGCGGGCCCGGCATGCCGGAATACGGGATGCTGCCGATCCCGGACAAGCTGCTGCGCGAGGGTGTCCGGGACATGGTGCGCGTGTCGGACGCGCGGATGAGCGGAACTTCTTATGGCGCTTGCGTTCTGCACGTGGCACCGGAAGCGCACGTCGGCGGACCGCTGGCGTTGGTGCGGGACGGCGACCTCGTGACGCTGGACGTCGAGGCGCGGGTGTTGCGCGTGGAGATCTCCGACGAGGAGATGGAACGGCGTCGCGCCGCGTGGACCGTGCCGCCGCCGAAGTTCGAACGTGGTTACGGTGCCTTGTACTACGAGCACATCACGCAGGCCAACGAAGGCTGCGACTTCGAGTTCCTGTCACGGCCCGGGCAGAACCCCGAGCCCAACGCGCATTAGCTCTTGGACTCGACGTAACCCGTGGTGAACTGGACTTCCTGCCAGTCGTCGGTCCCGTGCAGCCGGCTGCGCAGGTACGCCGTGGTGAGCCGCTGCACGTCCGCGACCCGTTCGGTGCTCTCGTCCGTGGTCTCGGCGACGTCGTATCCGGAGACGCCGCCGAACCCGTGCTCCGCGCCGAACAGCACGAGCAGGTCCTTCGGGCCGGGTGCCAGGTGGTACGGGTCCATGTGCCACTCCGGCCCGTTGGTCGTGAGGTGCTCGGACGCGTCCTTGTCACCGGCCACCACCAGCGCCGGGGTGGTCATGTCGCTGAAGTCCGGGGTGAGCATGAACGAGTAGCTGCCCTGGACGATCTCGGTGAGTCCGTCGCCGCGGCCCGTCGAGCCGAGCAGCACGCCCGCCTTGATCCGCTCGTCCTTGAGGCTGACGCCCTCGGTCGTCATGCCCAGCAGCAGGCTCGCGGTGTGCCCGCCCATCGAGTGACCGGCGACCGCGATCTTCGTGCGGTCGAGGCGGTTCCGCAGCTGCGGCACGGCCTTCTCGATCTCGTCGAGCCGGTCGATGATCGCCGACATGTCCTCGGCGCGTTCCTTCCAGAACATCGGCGCGCCGGGGACGTCCGCGAGGTCCAGGGTGCGGCTGCTCAGGTGCGTCGGCTGAAGCACCACGAAGCCCTGCTCGGCCCAGTGGTTCGCGAGCGGCGCGTAGCCGTTCAGCGAGGAGAGGTGGTTCGAGTAGCCCTGCCCGTGCGACAGCAGGATGATCGGCAGTTCCGTGCCCTCGGTCGGTGCCGAGACCTTCAACTGCAGGTCAACAGGCCTTCCAGGGATTTCGAGCACGACAGGACTAACCGTGAAGACGGTCATGACGTTCCCTTCGGGTAAGCTCGCCGCTTAAGTGGAGCGACGTTCCGGAACGATACGGAGCGCTGTTCCGTTTTGTCAACCGATCCGTTCGGGAGGAGCGCGCGTGCCACCACGCAAGCGGGCCGACGCCGTGCGCAACGAGCAGACGCTGCTCGCCGCGGCGGCCGAGGTGTTCGTCAGGTCCGGCGTCGACGCGCCGATCCGCGAGATCGCGGCCGAGGCGGGCGTCGGCATGGGCACGATCTACCGCCACTTCCCCACCCGCGCCGACCTCGTCGTCGCCGTCTACCGGCACCAGGTCGAGGCCTGCGCCTCGGCAGGACCGACGTTGCTGTCCACTTCGGACTCACCGTTCGCGGCGCTGCGGGCGTGGGTCGACCTGTTCGTGGACTTCCTGGTGACCAAACACGGGCTCGCCAGCGCTCTGCAGTCGGACAGCAGCGGTTTCGAGTCGTTGCACGCGTACTTCATCGACCGGCTGGGGCCGGTGTGCGGCGAGCTGCTGGAGGCGGCGGCCGCGGCGGACGAGATCCGGGACGACGTGCGGCCGATCGAGCTGATGCGCGGGATCGGCAACCTGTGCATCGGACGCGACGACGACCCGCGCTACAACCCGCGCCGGGTGATCGAACTGCTGCTGAACGGTTTGACGGTCAGAAACCGCTGAGGGGCACTCCGACCGGAGTGCCCCTCAAGGCGTTTTCCCAGCCCAGCAACAACTTCGCGGCCACCGCCGCCCCGTCCGCCCGGACCATGCCCGCCACCTCGGCCGCACGTGCGCGAGTCTCCGGAGCCAGGGCCGTCGTGAGCGCGGCGGACAACGACTCGAAGGTCGGCGTCGGACCGTCGTGCGCCGCGCCGATGCCCAGCTCGGCCACGCGACGCGCCCAGAACGGCTGGTCCACGATCTGCGGCACCACCACCTGAGGCGCGCCGGCGCGGGCCGCGGTGGTCGTGGTGCCGCCGCCGCCGTGGTGCACGACGGCGGCGACCCGGCCGAACAGCTCCTGCTGGTTGACCTCGCCGACGACGAAGCAGTCGTCACCGGAGTCGATCTGGGCCAAGTCGGCCCAGCCGCTGGCCAGCAGCACACGGCGGTTCTGGGCGCGGACCGCGTCGACCGCCACCTGGCCGATGTCCTTCGAGGTGTGCATCGGCATGCTGCCGAAGCCGACGTACACCGGTGGTTCGCCCGCTTCGAGGAACGCGACCAGGTCGGGTGCGAGCGGCCGGGTGTCCGGCAGGATCCACGCGCCGGTCTGGGTCACCTCCAGGTTCAGCAGTTCCTCCGGCGGCCACAGCAGCGGATCCGCCCCGAGCAGGAGTTCGCCGGTGTAGACGTGGTCGCGGACGTTGTCCACCGGCGGCAGGCCGAGCTCCGCCCGGTGGGTGTTGAGCGCCGGGCGGTACATGGCGTCGACGTTTTCCGCGTCGATGGCCCACAGCACCCGGTTGTCGGTCTCGTCCGGCGGCATCGACCTGCCCGGCCGCCCGGCAGGCCTGCGGTGCGGCGACGGCAGGCTGATGGTGTGGAACATCGCGAGCACGTAGCGCAGGCCCAGGTGCTCGGCCACTGTGCGCGCACCCGCCGGCATCAGGCCGGTCGCCACCAGCACGTCGGCGCCCTCGGCCGCGCGGGCCACCGGGCCGAACCATTCACCGACCAGCGCGGCCGCGACCGTCGGCGGGTCGGCGCGCCCGCTCGTCACCAGCTCGCGCACGGACTGTCCGAACGCGACGAACGGCACCCCGTGGTCGGCCAGCCTGTTCTCGAACTCCTCGTCCGGCGGCACGCACACCACCGCCTCCGCGCCCGCGGTCCGCAACGCCGCCGCGAGGGCGATCAGCGGTTCGACGTCTCCACGCGATCCGTATCCAGCAAGCACAACACGCACTTCGCGACTCCCCAGTCTGCGCCGAATGTGGCTGAGGTCGCAGAGTGTGCGGCACCGACGGGGTCTTGCCGCAAGTCCCCCTGTGCGCTATACGTTGAAGTGGGAAGAGGCCCCGGACATCGCGTCCGGGGCCTCTTCCGTTCGACAGCGCTAGTTCAGCGCCACCTTCAACAGCTTGGTGTTGCTGTTGCCCGCGGTGGAGTCCTTGTCACCGTTGGACGTGGTGACCCACAGCGAACCGTCCGGGGCGGGTTCGGGCGTCCGCAGACGGCCGTAGGTGCCCTGGAAGTGCGACGTGGTGGTGCCGACCGACGAGCCGCTGATCTGCATGCGGTACAGGCGTTCGCCGCGCAGGGCGGCGAGGAACAGCACGTCGTTCACGATCGCGAGGCCGGACGGGGACGCGGAGCCGACCGAGAAGGTCTTCTTCGGTGCCACGAATCCGCCGCACGAGCCGGACGTTCCCTCGCAGGAGGGCCAGCCGAAGTTGCCGCCCTTCTGCAGCAGGTTGATCTCGTCCATGTTCGAGTTGCCGAGCTCGGCCTGCCACATGCGGCCCTGCGAGTCCACGGCGAGGCCCTGGACGTTGCGGTGGCCGTAGGTCCAGACGTAGCGCGCGTTGCCGCCCTCGCTGAAGAACGGGTTGTCCGACGGCGGGGTGCCGTCCGGGTTCAGGCGCAGGACCTTGCCGCCCAGGTTCTGCTTGTTCTGGGCGTTGTTGCCGTTCTGGCCATCGCCGGTGCCCGCGTAGAGCTTGCCGTCGGCGCCGAAGCGCAGGCGGCCGCCGTTGTGGAACTTGTTGCGCGGGATGCCGGTCAGCAACGTCGTCCAGCCGGTCAGCGCGTTGCCCTCGATCTTCGCCCGCACGATCCGGTTGTCGCCGGAAGCCGTGTGGTAGACGTAGATCAGGCCGTCCGAGGCGAACGTCGGCGACAGCTCGATGCCGAGCAGGCCACCCTCGCCGTTGGTGCCGGAGACGCCGGGAACCTTGCCCAGTGTGGTCTTCACACCGGCGGGCGTGATCTTGACGATGTCCTGCGCGTCGCGGCGCGAGTAGATGCCGTCGCCGTTGGGCAGGAACGCGAGACCCCAGGGCACGTCGTTGTCGGTCGCGATCTGCGTGACGGCACCGACCTGGTCGCCGCCGGACTTGGTGCGCGCGGTCAGCTCGTTCGACGCGGGTGAGGCGTTGCCGACGGCGTCGAAGGCCTTGACGGTGAACCTGTACTCGGTGTTCGCCTTCAGGCCGCCGATGGTGGCCGACGTCGAGGTCGAGTCACCGACCTTGGCGCCACCGCTGTAGACCTCGTAGCGGGTCACGCCGACGTTGTCGGTCGACGCGTCCCAGTTCAGCGTGACGCTGTTCGCGGTCTGCGAGGGCGAGCGCAGGTTCTTCGGCGCCGTCGGCGGGATCGGGTCGTCCTGCGCGGGCGGGGTCTTGAACTCCGCCGTGTTGGACGCCTGCGAGATGTTGCCTGCCGCGTCCTTCGCGTTGACGTAGAAGCCGTAGGTGACGTTCGGCTTCAGGCCCGTCATCACCGTCGAGGTCGGCGTCGCGGGCACGGACTTCACGAACTGGCCGAGGTTGTAGATCTCGTACGAGGTGACCGCGATGTTGTCCGTCGAGGGCGACCACGTGAGCTTCGCGGAGTCGGACTTGACGTCGGACGCGACGAGATCCGTCGGCGCTGACGGCGGTTCACCGTCGACGGGGCCGCTGTTGCCGAAGACCTGGAACTCCTGCAGGGAGTAGCCGTACGACGTGCCGGTGCGGCAGCGCGTGGTGCCGAAGACGCGGACATAACGGCCCCGCCCGGCAACCGTCAGGTCCTCGACACCTCCCTTGCCGTCGGTCGTGTTGTAGACGGACGTCCAGCTCGAGTCGTTCTCAGAGGTCTCGACGCGGTACGCCTTGGCGCACGAGAGGTCCCACTGCAGCCGGACCCGGCTGATGTTCGCGGACGCGCCGAGATCGACGCGGATCCAGGCCGGATCGGTGTTCGACTTGCTGGCCCAGCGCGTGGCCGCGTTGCCGTCGACGGCGTTGCGGGGCGCGTAGTTCGCGCCTCCGGACGCCGACTCGGTCGTGGGTTTGCCTTGGGACAGCAGGACATCGGCTGCCACCGCCGCGGGTGCGGCGGAAACGAGCGAGGTCACCGCCACTGCGAGCGCAGTGGCCAGGATGCCGGTTCTAGCTACCGGCAACCGCCGTGAACGGGGTGCCACAGGAGCCTCCCACTTTCGTTGGGAACGGGTGTGCGGCGGCGGGGCATTGCGTTCGAACGGCGGCGGGTGTACGAGTGTTACAGAAAAACCGTAAACGTTTTCGAGCGCGAGGTCCAGAGTCAGTTAAGGGAGCCATCAGATGCGCTGGACAAGGAAGTTGCAGCTCGTCATCCCCGCCCTGCTGGTCGTCACGGCGTGTGGTGCGCCGGCGGCCCCGCAGGCGCAGAACGCACCCACGACAATCCCGGACAAGCCGTCGAAACCGGTCGAGCTCAACGTCCTCGACGTGGCCGGCAACCTGCAGCTCACCCAGGGCATGATCGACGAGTTCGTCAAGACCAACCCGGACTTCGTCAGCAAGGTCAACTACACCAAGGCGACCGCGCCGGACATGCCGGGCAAGCTCAAGGCCGAACAGAACTCCGGCACCTCCCAGACCCACCTCGTGCTGACCGGTACCGACGGATTGTCGTCGGTGATCGAGCAGAAACTGGTCTACGAACTGCTCCCCGGATTTTCGGGGAAGCTGCCGGATCTGGAGAAGACCTACCTCCCGCCCGCGTGGGAGATGCAGAAGCTCGCACAGGGCCAGGGCGTCGCCGTCACCTACTACCCCGCCGGCCCGCTGCTCGAGTACGACCCGGCGAAGGTCCCGACTCCGCCGACCTCTCCCGCCGAACTGCTGGAGTGGGCCAAGGCGCACCCCGGCAAGTTCCAGTACGCGCGGCCCGCGAACTCCGGTCCGGGTAGGACGTTCCTGATGGGACTGCCGTACCTGCTCGGCGACTCCGACCCGAAGGACCCGGAGAAGGGCTGGGACAAGACCTGGGCGTACCTGAAGGACCTGGGGCAGTACGTCGACAACTACCCCGGCGGCACGACCGACGTCATGAAGAACCTGGCGAACGGCACGTCGTGGATGGTCGCCTCGACCACGGGCTGGGACATCAACCCGCGCGTGCTCGGTTCGGTGCCGGAGGGCATGAAGATCTCGACGTTCAAGGGCTTCCACTGGGTGACCGACGCGCACTACGCCGTGGTGCCCAAGGGGGTTTCCGCCGACGTGCTGGCGGCGAACCTGGCGTTGATCAAGTTCATGCTGGAGCCCAAGCAGCAGGCCAAGGCCTACGACAAGGGCTACTTCTACCCCGGCCCGGCGGTCAAGGACGTCACGCTGCAGATGGCGCCGAAGGAGTCGCAGGACGCGATCGCGAAGTTCGGGCGCGGCGAGTACGACAAGCTGATCGCGGACAACCCCAAGGAGACCTCGTTGCCGGCGGCCCAGCAGGTGAAGGCGTTCCAGCGCTGGGACAGGGAGATCGGCAAGAAATGATCTCTCACATTTCCGGGCAACGGTTCGCCGAGCTGCACCTGGATCACGTGCGGCGGGCGTTCGGGGACACCGTTGCCCTGGATGGCATGGACCTGACGATCAAGGGCGGCGAGTTCGTCGCCCTGCTCGGTCCGTCCGGCTGCGGCAAGTCGACGGCGCTCAACTGCCTGGCGGGTCTGCTGCCGCTCACCGGCGGACGGATCACGCTGGACGGCAGGCGCATCGACGACCTGCCACCGGAGAAGCGCGGGTTCGGGATGGTGTTCCAGAACTACGCGCTGTTCCCGCACATGTCGGTGCGGCGCAACATCGCGTTCGGCCTGTCCATGCGCAAGACGCCCAAGGCCGAGCTGAACTCGCGCGTGGACGAGGCGGTGCGGCTCGTCCAACTCGAGGAGCACCAGCACAAGTTCCCGGCCCAGCTCTCCGGTGGCCAGCAGCAACGCGTGGCCATCGCGCGAGCCATTGTCCTGGAACCACCCCTGGTGTTGATGGACGAGCCGCTGTCCAACCTGGACGCGGCGCTGCGGCTGGAGATGCGCACCGAGATCCGCCGGCTGCACCAGTCGCTCGGCCTCACCACCGTCTACGTCACGCACGACCAGGAGGAGGCGCTGGCCCTCGCCGACCGCCTCGTGGTCCTGAGGCTCGGCGAGGTGCAGCAGGTCGGGTCGCCGGAGGAGGTCTACGCACATCCGGTGAACCAGTACGTGGCGGGGTTCATGGGCTACCGCAACATGATATCGGTGACCGTTTCCGATCAGGGTGACGAGCACGCGACCGTGTACACCGAGGCCGGCGTCAAGCTCGTTGGCGTCAAACGGGAAGAGCTCGGATCGAAAGCCGTGGCGGCGGTCCGGCCCGAGGACTTCACCGTGGTGAGCGAAGCCGGGGACAACACCCTCGAAGCGGTGGTCGAGATCGTCGAGTACCACGGCCGTGAGCAGGCGGTGGAGGCACGGCTGCGCAACGGTGAGCGGCTGCACGTCCGCACCAACTCGCGGTTGGCACCGGGCGACACCATCGCGCTGAAGGTGCCGGTCGAACGCGTACTGGTGTTCGCATGACAGCCACTCTGGAAAAGCCCGCCCTCGAAAAAGCGTCGCTCAAGCACCGGCTGGCGGAGAAGGGCGTCGACCGCGTCCTCTGGTTGCTGGTGCCAGGCGCGGTGTTCGTCGTGCTGCTGTTCGTCTATCCGTTCCTGTACGGGTTGCAGCTCTCGTTCCAGCCGAAGGGCGGCGGCAGCCCGTTCCAGAACTACATCACCTTCTTCTCCGACGAGTACCTGGCGGAGACCGTCTGGATCACGCTGCGGCTCGGGCTGCCGGCGGCGCTGTTCAACGTGCTGGCGTCCATCCCGATCGCGTTCCGGATGCGCGGCAGGTTCCGGGGCAAGAGAGCGCTCACCACGTTGCTGGTCGTCCCGATCACGCTCGGCACCGTGCTGACGGCAGAAGGACTTCTGGCGTTCTTCGGGCCTACCGGGTGGTTCAACCGCATCCTGATGGCGCTGGGCGCGGACGAACCGGCGAAGCTCACCCACAACTACTGGGGCGTGCTGTTCAGCCTGATCATCACCGGCTTCCCGTTCGCGTTCCTGCTGACGCTGTCCTACCTGTCCGGCATCGATCCCACGCTCGAACAGGCGGCGGCGACCCTGGGAGCGTCGAAACGGCAGCGGTTCCGGACGATCACCATGCCGCTGCTCGCACCTGGCCTGGCGGTCACGTTCTGCCTTTCGTTCGTGCTCGCGTTCTCGGTCTTCCCGTCGGCGGTCATGGTCGGCAACCCCGCCGGCGAGACGCACGTGATGTCGATCGCCGCGTACGAGACGGCGTTGCGGGACAACGACTTCGCGATGGGTTCTGCGATCGCGATGCTGATGGCGCTGGTGATGCTGATCGTGATCGGCGTGGTGCTCATCTGGCGCACGACGCTCTACCGAGGCGCTACGGGAGGCAAGGGATGAAACTCACTGCTCGCCCTGTCGTGTGGCTGACGTGGGGTGCGTTGATCTTCTTCATGCTCAATCTGGTGGGCATCGTGGGAGCGGTCGTCACCAACTCGTTCGCCGAGTCGTGGTTCGGCACGTGGTTGCCCAACGGCTACACGGGCAAGTGGTACGGCGAGGCGTGGCGCGACTACCGGCTGCTGGACGTGCTGGTGGTGACGTTCCAGGTCGCGATCGCGGTCGTGGTCATCTCCGTCCTCATCGGAGTTCCCACTGCCTACGCGTTGGCACGGCGCGACTTCCCCGGCAAGAAGTTGCTCAACGTGCTGTTCCTGCTGCCTATCCTGATGCCGCCGATGACGTACGGCATCCCGCTCGCGACGGTGCTGTACAAGTTCCAGCTGGCGGGCAGCATGTTCGGCGTGATCGCGGCGAACCTCGTGCCGGCCGTGCCGTTCGTGGTGCTGACGATGACACCGTTCATCGAGCAGATCGACACGAAGATCGAGTCGGCGGCCCGGATGTGCGGGGCGAACACGTACGCGATCTTCACCCGCGTGCTCGCGCCGCTGCTCGTACCGGGCATCCTGGCGGCCTCGATTCTGGTGCTCGTGCGGACGGTGGGCATGTTCGAACTGACGTTCCTCACGGCGGGCCCGACCAGCCAGACGCTGGTGGTGTCGCTGTACGAGGCGATGTCGTCGGCGGGCATCAGGCCACAGCAGATGGTCGACTCGATGGCCGTGATCTACACCGGCTCGATGCTGCTTTTGCTGGTGATCGCGCTTAGGTTTGTGAACCCGACCCAGCTCGTCACCAGACTCAAAGACACGGCTTGACACCTGACCCGTCATGATTGTTTCAACCGGCAGTTGAGGGTGAGGTAACCAGTGGCAGTCACCATCCGCGACGTGGCTCGCAGGGCGCACGTATCGGTCGCCACCGTTTCGCGTGCGCTGACATCCCCCGAGCTGGTCCGCCCGGAGACCAGATCACGGGTGCTGGCTGCTGCCTCCGACCTCGGCTACCAGCCCAACAGGGCCGCTCGAGGACTGATCACGGGCAAGACCGGCAACATCGGCATCGTCGTGCCGGACCTCGACAACCCGTTCTTCACAGGCGTGCTCAAGGCCGTGCAGGCACGGGCGATGCAGGCCGACTACGCGGTGTTCGTGGCGGACAGCGACGAGGACCCGGTGGCCGAGGCGAAGCTCGTGCACGCGATGGCCAAACAGGTCGACGGCGTCGTGCTGTGCGCGCCGGGCCTGGAGGACTCGCAGGTCTACGAGGTGGCGGGCGCGACGTCGCTGGTGCTGCTGAACCGGCGCCTGCCCGGCGTGCCCGCCGCGTTGATGGACTCGGCGGGAGGAATGCACGCGATCGTCGACCATCTCGTCGCTTTGGGACACCGGCGGATCGCTTACCTGAACGGGCCGCGCACCTCGTGGTCCAACCAGGAGCGTCGCCGCGGGCTCATGTCGGCCGTTGCCCAGCACGGCGTGGACCTGGTGGACCTCGGGCCGTTCGCGCCGCGCTACGAAGGTGGCCTGCAGGCCGCTGATTTGGCCGTAGCGGCCGACACGACCGCGATCATCGCCTACAACGACATCATGGCGCTGGGCGTGCTGGCGCGGCTGCGGGACCGCGGTATCTCCGTGCCTGGTGACGTGTCGGTCACCGGGTTCGACGACCTGACGTACGCGGCGCTGTGCTCGCCCGCGTTGACAACGGTGGCAATGCCCGTGGCACAGGCCGGGCGCACCGCCGTGAACCTGTTGCTCGACTGGCTGGACTCGGACAACACCGAGGTGCCGCAGATCGTGGCGGAGACCCAACTCATCGTGCGCGGAACCACGACACCGCCGAGGCGGTAGATGAAGGCGGCCCCGGCAAGGGCGTCTGGGGGGAGTACGCCGTAAGCCGGGGCCGCGAAGCGGCTGGGCCCGAGGGGGGAGGGGGCCTGGCACCGCTTGGTGTTCCACTCTGCCCTGAGCGGACGGAATCCGCCAGGGTGGATGTACCTGTTTTTGGATTTCTCGTACGTACGGGTTACTCGTAGAGGCCTTCGTACAACCCAGAGTGAAGGCGGTGCACCACGTTGCGCTTGACCTTCAACGTCGGGGTGAGCTCACCTTCCTCCTGGGACAGATCGCGGGTGAGCAGCACGAACTTCTTCACTTGGGAAACACTGGCGAAGTGCGAGTTCGCTTCGTCAACAACTTGCTGCACCAGCGTTCGCACTTCCGGGTGACCCACCAAAGATTCGATGTCAGAAGGCAAGCCTTTGGCTGTTGCCCACGGCACGATCTCGTCGGCGTCGAGTGTGAGCAGGGCCACACAGTAGGGCTTGCGGTCGCCGAACAGGACGGCGTGCGAGATCCAGCGGGACTGGCGCAGCACGTTCTCCACGTTCGCCGGCGCGATGTTCTTGCCACCGGCGGTGATGATGATGTCCTTCTTGCGCCCGGTGATCGTCACGAAACCGTCCGCGTCGATCTCGCCGAGGTCGCCGGTGTGCAGCCAGCCGTCCTGGATCGTGGCGGCCGTCGCCTCGTCGTTGCGCCAGTACCCGGCGAAGACGTGCGGGCCGCGCATGAGCAGTTCGCCGTCCTCCCCCAGCGACATCTCCAGGCCCGCCACGCCGGACGCGCCGACCGAGCCGAGCTTGAAGCGGTCCAGCGTGTTGATCGTGCCGACGGCGGTGGACTCGGTCATGCCGTAGCCCTCCAGCACCGGCACGCCGGCCGCGTGGAAGAACTGGAGCACCTCACGGGAGATCGGTGCGGCACCGGACAACGCCTGCACGAGCTGACCGCCGAACACCGCGCGCACGTTGGCGAACAGCGCGTCGACCTGTTCGAACGCCGCCGCCATCTCGGCAGGCACGGGCTCGCCGGCGGCACGCCTGCGCCGCACCTCCAGGCCCAGCGTGACTGCCTGCGCGAGCTGCTCCGGCGGCACGGCGGAGGTGACGAACGTGTAGATCTTCTCGAAGATCCGCGGCACCGAAGGCAGGAAGGTCGGCCGGACCTCGGCCAGCTCCGGCACGATCTTCGACATGTCGCCGCCGAAGTAGGCCAGCGTCCCGCCGCGGTACATGGTGCCGAACATGATGATCTGCGCGAAGACGTGCGCCATCGGCAGGAACAGGTAGACGGTGCCGGTCATCGCGTCGATGCGGGCTTCCTCCGCGACCCGGCACAGCGCGACCCAGTTCGCGTTGGTGAGGATGCAGCCCTTGGGCGGACCGGTGGTGCCCGAGGTGTAGATGATCAGGCTCGGGTCCTCCGGCTTGATCGCGCGCCGCCGGTTGTCCAGCTCGTCGGCCAGCGGTGACGTGCGGCCGGTGTCCTGCAGCTCGGCGATCCTGGGACGGTCACCGGCGGGGTCGATGGTGAAAACTGTTCGCAGTTCGGGGAGTTCGGGGCCGACGACCTCGACCTTGACGCACTGGGCCTCGTTCTCGGCCACCACGATCGACGCGCCGGAGTCGCCGACCACCCAGGCGATCTCCTCGGACGTGCTGGACGGGTAGATCGGCACGACGATGCCGCCCGCCGCGAGCACGGCCAGTTCGACCGCCGTCCACTCAGGACGGGTGTTCGCGAGCACGCAGACCCGGTCGCCCACCTGCAGTCCGGCGTGGACGAACCCGGACGCGAGGTCCAGCACCAGCTCGGAGACCTCGGCGTACGTCTGCGTGCGCCACTCGCCGTTCTCCTTGAACCGCCACGCCACCGCGTCGCCGTACGCCTGCTCCGCGAGGAACGGCAGGTCTGCTATCCGGCGGACGGCTTGCACCGCGTTCGGGCTGGCGACTCCGGCGGTCATGGCGGCTCCTAGGTGGACTTCAGGGGGTTGTACTAGGCGGGCACGACCTGAACGCGGGTGCCGTTCAGCACGGCCGTGCCCGAGAGCGGGTCGATGCGGAGGTCGTCGGTGAGGAGGTTGACGTTCACGCCGGCGTGCTCACTGGCGACGGTGAGCCGCGTGCCCGGCAGGTCGTGGCCCCAGCCGTGCGGCATCGAGACAACGCCGGGCGCGATGTCGTCGGTGACCTCGACCTGCACCTCGATCTTGCCGACGCGCGAGGTGACCTGGGCGGTCGCGCCGTCGGCGAGGCCGATCCTGGCCGCGTCACCGGTGTTCACCAGCAGCGTGCACAACGGCTTGCCCTTCACCAGCGCGGGCACGTTGTGCATCCAGGAGTTGTTGGTGCGCAGGTGCCGGCGGCCGACGAGCACCATCTCGGTCTCGGGGTTCTCCAACGCCTCCAGCACGCGCGGGAAGTCGTCCATGATCGCCCGCGGGGTCAGTTCGACGCGACCGGACTCCGTGCGCAGGATCTCCGGCAGGCGCGAGGTGAGCGGGCCGAGGTCGATGCCGTGCGGGTTGTCGAGCAACTGCCGCAACGACACCCCGTACGGGCCGGTGCGGAGTTTGAGGTCGAGCAACCGTTCCTCGCGCGTCTCGCCCTCGGGTTCGAAGTCGACGCCCGCCTTCTGCTTCAGTCCCGCCAGCTGCATCGCCGCGATGGCGTCGAGATCGGCCTCCGCGCCCAGGCCGCTGAAGATCGTGGCGAGCCGGAAGAAGATGTCCGTCTCGTCGACCCTGCCTTCCTCCAACGGGATCGCCGCCCGCGAGTACTTCGCGACGTTGCGCACGGAGTTGTTGAGGAACGCGATGTCGTAGTGGTCGCGGCGGGACGGCGGCGGCGTCGGCAGGATGACGTCCGCGTGCCTGGTGGTCTCGTTGAGGTACGGGTCGACGCTGACCATGAAGTCCAAACCGGACAGAGCCTCGTTCACGCGGGCCGAGTTCGGCAACGACAGCGCGGGGTTGCCGCCGATCGTGAACAGCGCCCGCACCTGGCCGTCGCCGGGCGTCTCGATCTCGTCGACCATCGTGACGGCCGGGTACTCCCCCATCACCTCGGGGTGTCCCTTGACCCGGCTGTGCCAGCGGCCGATGCCGAAACCCCTGCCACGGCCCGAGCCGCGCTTGCTGTGCGCGGGCAACGGCCACATCACGCCGCCCGGCCGGTCGAGGTTGCCGGTGAGGATGTTGAGCGTGTCGACCGCCCACGACGCGACCGTGCCGAACTCCACGGTCGTCGTGCCGATACGGCCGTAGACGGCAGCGCGTTCCGCCTCGGCCAACTGCCGTGCGAGTGCTCGGATCGTGTCCGCCTCGACGCCCGTGCGTTCGGCAACGGCCTCCGGGCTGAACGGCGTGACGTGCTGACGGATCACCGTGTGGTCGGTGACGTGCTCGGCGAGGTCTTTGAGATCGACCAGGTCCTGCGCGAACAGCTCGTGGATCAACGACAGCAGCAGGAACACGTCCGTGCCCGGCCGGATCACGACGTGCTGGTCGGCGGCCGCGGCCGTGCGGCTGCGGCGCGGGTCGACGACGACGAAGGACCCGCCGCGCTTCCGCAGGTCCTTGAACCGGCCCGGCACGTCCGGAACCGTCCACAGGCTCCCGTTGGACGAGAACGGGTCCGCGCCCAGCACCAGCATGAAGTCGGTGCGGTCGATGTCGGGCACCGGGATCGAGAAGATGCTGCCGTACATGTGGCCGCACTGGACGTGCTTGGGCATCTGGTCGACGGTGCTGGCGGTGAAGACGTTGCGGCTGCCCAGCGCCTTGCGCAGCGGTCCGGCGTAGAGGCCGCCGGCGAGCGAGTGGACGACCGGGTTGCCCAGGTACATCGCGACGGCGTTGCGGTCCGGGAAGTCCTTCAGCCGTTCGTCGACGTACCGGAAGGCCTCGTCCCAGGTCACCTCCTGGAACTCGCCGTCGCGTTTGATCAGCGGGGCGCTGAGCCGGTCGGGATCGGCGTCGAGCGTGCCGAGCGAGGCGCCCTTGGGGCAGATGAAGCCCCTGCTGAACTCGTCCTCGCGGTCACCGCGCACCTTGGTGATGCGGTCGCCCTCGACCGTCAGCTCCAGCCCGCACGTCGCTTCGCACAGCGGGCAGGTCGTGAACACGGTCCTCATGGGTCCCCTCACGCAGCTTGTTACTAACGGGTACTAGTCATGTGCCATCGGACGCAATCGCCCAGCCGAGGTCAACCCGAACAGCTCACTGACAGCCCTCGCGATCATGTCCGGCCGTTCGAGGGTGTGCTCGAACCGGAATCCGATGACCGCCCGCGAGCCGCCGAGCAGACCGATCAGCTTGACGGATTCGTCCTGGTCAGAGCCGTAACAGACGATCCTGCCGAACGGCGCGAGAGCGTCCAGTGAAGCCTGGAGGGCGCCACCTGGATCGAGCACCACATCGACCTGTTTGCCCTCGTTCGCCTGGATCAGCCGTTCGGCCAGACCGTCTCGATCGGATTCGACCGCGACGTCGGCACCGAGCTTCATCGCCCTGCGCCGGCGAGCCTGGCTGGAGTCGGTCGCGATGACCCGGCCGGCGGCGAAACTGCGGGCCAGCTGGACCGCGATCGCACCGACCTCGCTCGCGGCGTCGTGCACGACGATCGACTCGTCCGGCTTGAGGTGCGCGCACGTGCGGAGGAGGTGCCACGCCGTTGTGCCTGCTCTGGCCAGTGTCAGCGCCTGGGCGTCGGTCACGCCCGCCGAGACCGGGAGGTGCAGCCGGCCGGCGACCACCACCACGCGACGTCCGCCGTCCTCCACCCGGACCTCGTCGATCGCCTCGGCAGTGCGCATGTGGCCATCTCACGTTCTCGCGGCGACCGGCTGTAGTGAGGCTTCCACAACAGCTAAGAATCCGCGCTGCTCAGGGGCTCGGTCCGCGATCGCGGCCCGCGGGGTGAGTCCGAGTGGGTACGGCCTGTTGCGGGGTCTGGCGATCCTGTGTGCACGGGTGGAGCATGTGCCGGTGAACGCCGCACTCCGCACCGCCCTCACCATGCTCGCGGTGGCGGTCGCCTACGACGCGACAGCCAAGGTGGGACTGGTCCTGGCACTGGTCAAGGGCCAGGTCACGCCACTGTGGCTGCCGACGGGCATCTCGGTCGCGGCGCTGCTGATGTCGGGTCCCAAGATCTGGCCGGGCATCGCGCTCGGCGCGCTCACCGCCAACCTCGCGCTCGGCGCGGGCCCGTGGGCGATCCTGATCATCACCATCGGCAACACCGCCGCTCCGCTGGCCGCCTGGTACCTGCTGAGGCGGCTCGGGTTCCGGCCCCAGCTCGACCGGCTCAGGGACGCGGTGCTGCTCGTCTTCGCGGGCGCGCTGGGCGCGATGCTGATCAGCGCGCTGGTCGGCACGGCGGCGTTGAAGATGGGCGGCGACATCCCGTGGCACGACGTGCCGGCCGTGATGGCGGTGTGGTGGACCGGTGACGCGATGGGCGTGCTGGTGTTCACGCCTCTGCTGCTCACGCTGCCCCGGCAGTGGAACGCCCCGCCGCGCAGGCTCGCGGAGGCCTGCGCGCTGCTGATCGCCACCGCGGCCCTCGCGTCGTTCGTGACCATGTCGGAGTTGCGGCTGCTGTTCCTGGTGTTCCCGATGCTGATCTGGGCGGCGCTGAGGTTCCAGCACGCGATCGCCGCACCGTGCGCGGTGATCATCTCGGTGGCGGCCGTGATGTCGGCGGCCGCTGGGCAGTTCGCGGCCACCGACCTGCTGACCACGATGATCGTGCTGCAGGCCTTCAACGGGTCGGTGGCGCTGACCGGGTTGGTCCTGAGTGCGATCACCAGCGAACGCAACGAGGCCAGGCGGGCCATCGAGCGCGCGTGCGAGCAGCTGGCCGAAACCGTTGCGCGCTACCAGGAAGGCGGCGTGCGCAACCGGCTCGGCAAGGTCATGCCGCCGGGTTAACGCTGCTGCATGGCGTCCAGCACGCGGGCGAGCTCCAGCCGTGACGAGACGTGCAGCTTCGCGTAGATCCGCGACAGGTAGACCTCGATCGTCCGCGGGCTGTAGTGCAGCGCGGAGGCGATGTCGCGGTTGCGCATTCCCTGCTGCACCAGCCGTGCCACGTTCTCCTCGGCCTCGGTCAGCAGGCCGGGCGCCTTCGACCGCGCCCTGGGCACCTTGGCCCCCAACGTCCGCAGCCGGTTGCCCGCCTGGCGCCGCAGCCCGTGCGCGCCCAGCCGCTGGAAGGTCGTGTAGGCCTCGACGAGCACCGGCACCTCGTCGGCGGAGACCTCGCCCAACGCGAGCTGAGCGCGGGCCTTCTCGAACTCCAGCCCGCCGAGCGCGGCCTCGGACACCGCTTCCCTGAGCAGGTCCTCGTCCCGCCGCGCCACGCCGGACACCCTGCGGATCGTGGTGCGGGACCACGGCGAAACCCGTGTCGCGGACACCTCGGCCAGCCGGTCCAGCGCTTCCTCTGCCTCCTTCGTGCGGCCGCGCTCCAGATCGAGTTCGATCATCCTCGCGACCAGCACGCAGGAGTAGGCGGCCTCCAGCCGTTCGCCCACGGCCTCCGCGAGCAGGTCGTAGGCCTCGGTCAGCTCTCCCCTGGCGATCAGGTATTCGGCCAGCGCGATCGCGTGCAGCTTCGAGATGTTGATCGACTGCGGCGCGGGCATCGCGGCCAGCCGTGCCGCCACGTCCAGCTCGCCGCGCCAGGTGCGGATGGACAGTTCGATCGCGTGCAGCACACCGAGCGCCTGATCGGCCTGGGCGGCCTCGACATCGGGCAGCCAGCGGCCGATGCCGTCCAGCGCCGCGTCCCAGCGCCCGCCCAGCCAGTCGAGCGCCACCCGTGACGCGGCACGTTCGGCGCGAAAGCCGTGCGACCCCACCTGATCGACGAGTTCCTCGGCCCGCCGCACCCGCCACGACGCGTCGTGCACCAGACCGGCGAGGGCCGTGATCGACGCGCAGACCGAGAGCGCCTGGAGTTCGAGCATCGGCTGGCCGTCGCTGCACGACAGGGCGCGGTTCGCGTACTCGACGGTCTTGTCGTGCTGGAACAGCAACGAGGTCAGCATCGCCAGGTGTTCGAAGACGATCACCCCCTCGGCCGGTGAGCTGATCGGCAACGCCTCAACGCGCGCGACTTCCTTCGCCGCGTCCTCGTACCGGTCGTTGTAGAGGAACAACACGGCCCGTTGAGCTTCCAACGACGCAGGCACCGAACCACGCGCGACCTCGACGTCGGCCAGTTCCATGGCTTCTGCCGTGCGCCCGACCGAGAAGAGCGACGAGATCACAGCCGTCGCCACACGCGCACGTTCCGGCCCGGTTTCCAACGACTCCAACGCCGCCAGCCCCGGTTCAACAGCCAGCGCCGGACGGGAGGCCCTGGCCAGCACCCGGCACTGCAACGCCAGCAACTCGGCACGCTCAGGTGCGTTGCGCGGCAACAACTGCAGAGCCCGAGCACACAGGGCGGCCGCCGTCTCGGGCGCCGTGGCACGAGCCACCGAGGCCGCCTCCGCGAGCACTCCCACAGCCACCCGATCACCAGGCGCAGCGGACTCGGCCAGGTGCCAGGCGAGTTGCAGCAGGTCTACCGCCAGCCCTTGAGCCCGATCCTCCAGCAGCCGTGCGGAGATCAGCGAGTGCAGGTGACGACGTTGAGCCGGCCCGACCTCGTGATAGAGCGCCTCCCCGACCAAAGCGTGCGAGAAGCGATAACCCCGATCGTCGTCGTGCACCACGATGTGCGCGCGCGACAACTCGTCAAACGCAGCAACCACAGTCTGTTCCGGCAGCGACGCGACACGGGCAAGGAGAGAGATCTGGTCCAGCCGAACCCGCCTGAACACAGCCACCGCCCGCGCCACCAGCCGCGTGTCGTTCTCCAGCGGCGCCACTCGCCTGAGCACCGCCTCGCGACGAGTCAGCCGGATCGCGTCCGGAGACACCGCGAGCCGCGCCCGGTTCCCCTCGACCGTCACCAGGTCGAGCTCTCTCAACGACCGCGCGATCTCCGTGACGAAGAACGGATTCCCGTCGGACCGCTGCTGGACCTCACGCGCCAGCCCTTCGTCCACCGCCGTCTGCAACACCGACTCGACGATGCGCGCGACGTCCGCACCGGACAGCGGCGCGAGATCGATGCGCATGACCTCGGCATGCTGCTCAACGCGATCCAGCAACCCTTCCGCGCCGGGTTCGCTGACGTGCGAACGACTGGCCGTGACGAGCACCAGCGGCGCAGCCGACACCCGCCGCAGCACCAGCGTGAGCAACGCCAGTGAATCGTCGTCGACATGATCCAGATCGTCGATCAACAACGCCGCCGGACGCGTGGCCGTCAACTCGGCCAGCAGCCGCACCACCTGATCGCAAGCCCGCCCGAACCAGGCCCCGGAATCCTCGGCAACCGAGACCTCCAACGCCGCCAAGGCATCCGAACGCCCCTTGTCCGCCCCCAACGACCGGATCAACGCCACCACAGCGCCATACGGGATCCGCTTGCCCAGCACGTCCGACGCCGACGTCAACACCGCGCACTGCCGCTCCCGCAACCGCCGCGCGATCTCCGCGAGCAACGACGTCTTCCCGATCCCCGGCTCACCACTGACCTGAACCACGACCAGCCCGGTAGCAGGCGCCTGGTCGACAGCCTCGAGCACATCGCGCAGCTCCGGTTCCCGCCCCCACAACTCGGGGACAGCACGGAGCGGAGTGTCGGCGATGACGGCCTCCCGGCAAACTTCAGCGGAGCTGCCCAGAGTCTTCCATGTGGGTGTCCGCCCCCGCCAAGAGCCGCTTTCCGTGCCGGATCACTCACTCCCAGTAATACTTCCCCCAGATATGAGCCCAACCGCGTTAGCCACTGAGTGTTCCCTACTAATCCGTGGTGCCTCTCAGTGATGCCCTGAGGACCCAGCCGCCGTCCGAGGAGGGTCAATGTCGATCCAGGGAACCTGCGCCCCGCAGTTCGCCGAGGTCCGCACCGAGTTCGAACGCAACTTCGCCGAACGCGGCGAGGTAGGCGCCTCCGTGCACATCACCCTCGACGGTGAACCGGTAGTCGACCTCTGGGGAGGCCAAGCCGACCCCCTGACCGGCCAGCCGTGGTCAGAAGAAACCATCGTCCACGTCTGGTCCTGCACCAAGGCCGCCACGTCCCTCTGCGCCCACATCCTCGCCTCCCGAGGCGAACTGGACCTGAACGCCCCGGTAACCCACTACTGGCCCGAGTACGGCGCCGAAGGCAAAGACACCACCCTCGTCCGCCACCTGCTCTCCCACCAAGCAGGCCTCCCAGCAGCCACCAGTTTGCTGCCAGCCAACGCCTTCTACGACTGGGACCTGATCACCTCAACCCTCGCCGCCCAAAAACCCCTCTGGCAACCAGGCACCCGCCACGGCTACCACGGCCTGACCTTCGGCTTCCTGATCGGCGAGGTAATCCGCCGCGCCACCGGCCTCTCGCTCGGCCAGTTCTTCGAGAAGGAAGTCTCCGGCCCCCTGGCCCTGGACTTCTGGATGGGCCTCCCAGACGACCTGGAACCCCACGTAGCCCCGACAATCCCGGTCGACCCCACCGAACCAGGCCTCCTCCTCCCGTCCCTCTTCATCACCGCCATGACCCAACCCGAATCCCTCCCCGGCCTGATGCTCCTGAACAACGGCGGCTACATGGCCCCAGGCGAATCCGACTCAAGAGCCGCCCACACAGCAGAAATGGGCGCAATCGGCGGCATCTCCAACGCCCGAGGCCTGGCAGGCATGTACCGCCCCCTGGCCCTGGGCGGCACCTACAACGGCATACGCCTGGTCGAAGAGTCTCAAATCCCCCAGATGTCGATCACCGCCGTCTCCGGCCAAGACGCCGTGGTGGGCGTCCCGTCCCGCTTCTCCCTCGGCTTCCAAAAGCAGGTGAACAACACCCACCTCCCCGCCAACGACGCCGAGGGCCTGCTGATGCCAGAAGAAGCCTTCGGCCACACCGGCATGGGCGGCTCACTGGGCTTCGCCGACCCCAAAGCACGAATCTCGTTCGGCTACACCATGAACAAACAGGGCCCAGGCCTAGCCCTGAACTCCCGAGGACAGTCCCTGGTGAACGCTCTCTACCGCGCTCTCGGCTACCACCAAAGCAGCAACACCTGGTACGCCTAACGCAAGCCCGCGATGCCGAAGGCGAGCGCCCAAGCTTGCGCAGCCTTGTCCGGAACCTCATGTGCTCGCCAGCTCCAAGTGGCGTCTGCAAGTACTACCAACACTTGATCCAATCACCGTCACCTACACCCAACTGCGCACCCCTGTGCTGGCGCGCAGGGTGCGCGGTTGGTAGCAGGAAAGTGCGTGTTGATGTTGAGTTGGCGGTACTTGCAGACGCCATCAGGGTCACGCGCTGGGTGGCTCCGGCGGGTAACGGACACCACTTCCGGCAGCCTGCCTAGAACGGCTTGGGCTCCACAGCGATCTCCCCAAGGATCTCGCTCAACGGCCGGGACGACTGCACCGACAGCGAAGCAGCACCCGGCGGCACAGTCTCCGCGACATCCGTCCCAGCACAGGTAACCCGCGAAGCCGGCAAAACCCCGGACACCAGGTACTTGTTGACCAGCACATCCACACAAGCGTTGCGCCGCAACGCATAGTGCCCATGCTGCCCATCATTGGCCACACTGATCAACGGCTCATTCAGATGCTCAGCCATGACCCGCCCGTTGGCCAAGGGAGTCTGAGTATCCCCATCAGAGTTCACAACGATCCCAGCCGGATACTTCCGCGTGATCGCCGGAATCTTCTCCGGCCGCTGGAACGCCCGGAACGTACAGTTGGTAGGCGCCATGTAGTCCACCGTGCCGCCATACGGGTTCGTATCCCGCCACCGCTTCATGTCGCCGTAGTAAGTGTTGACATCGCTGAACCAGTCCCACTCACAGGTAACAGCCTGATACGTACCAGCCGAGGTCGGCTCGATGTCCCCCTTCTTCAACGCGGCAACAACCGCGGAAGCCTCACCGGGATCAACCACCCCGGCCTTGATCGACGCGATGTGCCGCGAGAACGCCGCCCAAGACCGCCGATACCGAGTAGCCCCCACCGCGTAGTCGAACGAGCTGACGTCCGCGTAGCCACCGTGGGGCCCAGTCTTCAACTTGGCCGCGATCGCATCCAACTCAGCCCGCACCGCAGCAGCAGTACTCCCGAGCCCGTACGTCCCATGCCGAGCAGCAGTCCACTCAGTCCACTTCTTCAAGTTGTCCGTGATCGCATCGACAACATCGACATCCTGCTCATGCCAGGTCTTCAACGGATCCAGCGCGGAGTCCAACACACTGCGATCCAACGACTTCGGGAACATGGACCCGAAAACCGCCCCGAGCTGAGTCCCGTACGAGTACCCGACGTAGGAAACCTTCTTCTCCCCCAACGCCCCGCGGATCACATCCATGTCCCGAGCAGTGTTCATGGTGGAGACGAACCGCCGCATCTCCCCGCCACCACGCTGACAGTTGGCCTCAACCGCACGCGCGTAGTCCGCCCAGTTGGCCAACTGCGAGTCCGTGGGACGAGTGGGAAACTCGTCATCAGAGCCGGTCGAGATGCACCGCAGCTGGGTGGACCGCCCAACCCCACGAGGATCCATCCCGATGACGTCGTAGATCTTCAGAACCTCAGTCTGAGCGTTGAACCAGTGCACAGCCCCAAGCCCAGACCCACCGGGCCCACCGGGGTTGGTCAGCAACACCCCTCTGCGCCGAGCCGGATCCGCGGCCTTCTTCCGCGAGATCGCAACCTCAAGATTCCCGTTGCCAGGATTCTTGTAGTCCATCGGCACGACAACCGTCGCGCACTCAACGCCAGTCGACGGCGAGACCCACCCAGCCGGACACTCGGCCCACGCGACGGTCTGGTTGTAGTACTCGTCCAACGGCCCCGGCGCCGCCTGGGCCGTTCCCACCAAGGACACGAACAACGGAGCGACCAAAGCCGCCGCGCCCCAACGCTTGTTCACCGCGTACCCCTCCCGATCGGTCAGCGGCTGACGCTTCCGCAGCAGCTGACCCGATCGACACCCCCGAAGGTCGGGTGAATTTCACCGCACCTCGCACACCTCGTAGGTCAGCACGAGCCCGTCCAGAACGCCCTTCGCGACCGCCTGCACGCGGTTCAACCAGCGGTAGCGGTCGTCACCGGTTTCGAAAAGCGGCGCCGCGTACAACGGCGCGTTGAAGCCATTCGAGACGTCAACCCGTCCTGAGTAGTGCAAAAACACGTACGCGCCGTCATGAGTGCGCAGCACGGACCGCACGTCCAGGGTCGCGGTGCCGTCCGGTCCGATGGTCAGCCAGTCCGCGGTCGAGGTCCCGTGCATCTCCCCGCGCAACCGGTCACCGACGAACGAACCAGACTCGACCTCGTAGATCAACCGATCGCCAGCGGGTGTTTTCGGGAGCATGTAAGGCTTTCGCAGCCGGGCGGTCATCGTCCCCAACGGCACGAGCTCCATCACGCCACCGTCCCGCCGTCAACGACGAGGATCGAACCGGTGGTGTAAGCAGCGGCCGGAGAAGCCAGATACGCCACGGCACCGGCGACCTCGCATGCCTCTCCAACCCGCCCCAGAGCGGTCTTGGCGACGACCGACGCGTGCAGACGCTCATCCCCCACGATCGCGGCCGAAAATTCGGTCCTGATCACCCCTGGCGCCACGGCGTTCACCCGGATCCCGGCCGGACCGAGCTCACGGGCCAGCGTCCGGGTAGCGCTGATCATCGCCGCCTTGGCCGCCGAGTACAGCCCCATGAACGGTTCTGCCTTCAGCCCGGCCGCGGAGACGATGTTGATGACCGACCCACCACCGGCACCGAGGCCGGCGCCAACCGCGGCACGCGTCAACGCCAGCGGCGCCCGCACGTTCACCGCCATGATCTTGTCGAACGCCTTCACGGAGACGTCGATCAACGGCCCGAACGGCGGCGCGGCACCAGCGTTGTTGACCAGCACGTCGATGCGGCCGAAGCGATCGACGACGGCCGACACGACACCGGGAATCTCGTCGTCATGACCGATGTCGGCGACGAGCGGCAGCGCCTCGACCTCGAACTCGCGCTCGACCGCCGCCGCGACCTCCTTGGTGGTCTCGGCCGTGCGCGCGACCACGGCGACGCTCGCCCCCGCACGTGCCAGCGCGCGCACCGACTCCAGACCGATGCCACGGGTGCCGCCGGTGACCAGCGCGACGTGCCCGACCAGCGAAAACGGGTTGCTCGACATGGTGGCGAAATTATTCGACACAGTGTCGAGAGAGCAATGACCACCGCTTATCTACTGGGGAACCCCATACACGGCCCGCAACCACACAGCAGTAAGCGTGTCCACGACCTCACGATCGCGAGCGGCCGACTTCCGGGACAGCGACAGGCGGTAGCACATGGACTCGTTCATCGAGATCAGCACAGTCGCGAGAGCCCGCGCGGTCGGCGGCCCCGGCAGGGCGACACCGGCCTCACGTTCGATCTCGATCTGCGTGGCCGACGACTCGATGAACCTGCGGGCGACCCCGGACCAGAACCCGCGCACCAGTTCACTCGTGTCGCGAGCCCGAACCGCCGCGCGCAAGACAGGACCGTGCGCCCGCCACAACGCGACGGTGCCCGCGATCGCACGCCGGATCGAGTCCGCCGGCGGTTCGCTGCCGCGCCGCAACCACAGCACCGCGGAGTCGTAGAGGCTGTCCGTGATCCGCTCGGACAACGCGAGCAGCACCGCCTCGCGCGATTCGAAGTGGAAGTAGAAGGTGGACCGGGAGATTCCCGCGCCGGACGTCAGCTCGTCGACGGCGATGTCGTCGAGCGCTCTCGTCTCCAGCAGCTGTTCCGCGGTGTCGAGAATGGCCTGCGACGTCAGGTCACCCTTGCTCCGCTTGCGCCGCGAGCCGGCTCGGTTCATGGCGGACATCATTGTTGATCGATGCGTCTCCAACAACAGAAGGCGTGCGGAGAGTCGATGAGGTAGGAAGGGGTATGGATCCGGTCAAGGCGTTGAAGCAGGTGGCATTCCACCTCGAACGGGCAGGCGAGCCGACCTACCGCGTCCAGGCGTTCCGCAACGCGGCCGCCGTTCTCGCCGACCTGGACCCCGCGGACGTGGAGAAGCGCGCCAGGCTCGGCACGCTCACCGACCTGAAAGGCGTCGGGAAGTCCACCGCGGGCGTGGTCCAGGACGCGCTCGCGAACAGGGAACCCGCCTATCTCGCGAAGCTCCGGCACGTCGACATCACCGGCGGCGAGGAGATGCGCGCGAAGCTGAAGGGCGACTGCCACGTCCACTCCGACTGGTCCGACGGCGGCAGCCCGATCAGGGACATGGCCGAGGCGGCCAGGGACCTCGGCCACGAGTTCATGGTGCTGACCGACCACTCGCCGCGCCTGACCGTCGCGAATGGACTGAGCAGGGAACGCCTGGAGAAGCAGCTCGAGGTCGTCGCCGAGCTGAACGTGGAACTGGCGCCGTTCCTGATCCTCACCGGCATCGAGGTCGACATCCTCGACGACGGCTCGCTCGACCAGGACGAGGACCTCCTGGCACGGCTGGACGTCGTGGTCGCGAGCGTCCACTCGAAACTGAAGATGCCGAAAGCCGACATGACCAAACGAATGCTGAACGCGGTCGCGAACCCGCACGTCGACATCCTCGGCCACTGCACGGGACGCCTGGTCGTGGGCAAGGGCCGCCCGGAGTCGCAGTTCGACGCGGAACGGGTCTTCGAGGCCTGCGCCGAGCACGGCACCGCGGTGGAGATCAACTCACGGCCGGAGCGGCTCGATCCCCCGCGCCGGCTGCTCAACCTCGCCGTCGACGCCGGGTGCACGTTCTCGATCGACAGCGACGCGCACGCGCCCGGTCAGCTGGACTGGCTGAACTACGGCTGCGCGCGGGCGGAGGAGTGCGGCGTCACGCCGGACCTCGTGATCAACACGAGGTCCGCATCTGAGCTGCTGTCCGGGTGAGGTGCTCGTACCAGGAGACCAGCGGCCCGGTGTCGGCCAGCGCACGGGTCAGCGCGACCCGGCACAGGTCCCGGACGGGCTCGGGATCCCACGCGGACACCAGCTCGTCGATCGACGGCCCCATGGCGCCCAGCGCGTACCGCTCCAGCCCGGCGCAGATCGGCACGACGGTCCCGTCCGCCTTGACCACCAGCGGATCCACCCGCACGAACGCCGCCGGGTCCGCCCGCAGCAGTGCGGCGGACGTGACGTCGAACTGGACCTCGATGGCATCGTCCTCCGCGACCCGGTTCAGCTCGACCGCCGCGTAGACGAGGTCGACCCGATCCACGCCGTACGGCCGCACACGCACCTTGCGCGCACCCGCCCCCACCGCTTCGGCCGCCATACCCCGGAGCAACGGCACGGTGTCCGGCACGAGGTCGATCAACACCGTCGCCCGGTGACCGTTGGCGGCGCATTCCCCCGCCTCGTCCAGCCCGACCACGAGCTCGGCGCCCGGCACGGCCGTGAGCCAGCGAGGGTCGTGGACCTCGACTCCCATACTCGACAGGAGCGTCCATTCGGCTGACAAATACCTCCGTACCGCTCACCGGTCCATTTGGAATTTCCATCTGGCTGTATCACGGCGACCGGCGCTTCCATCAGAGTGCAAACGACCTGTCGCGCACGCACGCCAGCGGGCGGAATGGGCCGATCAGGGGACTTGCGTCACTCCATCGGGAATGCCGGAAACGGGTGCTGACGCGCGGACGACGTCACAGTTGGAGGGGAGGCAGCATGCGCCGCCAGTTCATCGTGCCCGCGGAGTCATGCGCCAGGAGTGCGGCAGAGGCGCGCCGCACGGTGCTGCGCGACCTGCACGACGGCGTCGGCCCATCGCTCGCCGCGGTCGCTCTCGGGCTGCGGTCGGCACGGCAGCTGCTCACCTCCGACCCCACCGGCGCGGCCAGGCTGCTCGCGCTGCTCGAGGACGAGATGCACTCCGCGATCGGCGACATCAAGGCGCTGGTGGCGAACGAGAGCCCGTCCTCGGTGACCAGGCTCGGACTGGCCGGCGCGGTCGAGCAGTTCGTGGCGGCCCTGCGCTCCCGGCTGCACGTCGCGATCGACGTCGTGGTGCTCGGCGAGATCCCGCCGCTGCCCGACGCGGTCAGCGTGGCGGCGTACCGGATCATCCGCGAGGCGCTGACGAACGTCGTGACGCACGCCGACGCGCGCACGTGCCAGGTGCGGCTGTGGTTCGACGTGGAGCTGCACGCCGAGGTCGTCGACGACGGCGTCGGAAGCGCCGAGCTGTCGAACGGCGTCGGGCTCGCGTCGATGCGGCAACGTGCCAGCGAGCTCGGCGGGAACTGCCGGGTGGAATCCGGTCGCGACGGCGGCACCAGGCTCGTCGCGGCCATCCCCCTGAGATGACGGCCCCGAGATGAAAGCGCGGTCATGACCTTGCGCGCACTCGTCGTGGACGACCACCCTCTGTTCCGCCGCGGCGTGATGGCCGCCCTGACCGACAGCGGCATCGACGTCATCGGCGAGGCTTCCGGTGGCACGGCGGCGATCGAGCTGGCCGACCGGCTGCAACCGGACGTGATCGTGATGGACCTCAACATGCCGGACCTCGGCGGTGTGGAGGCCACGCGCCAGATCGTGGCCGAACGGCCGTCCGCGCGCGTGCTCGTGCTGACCATGTTCGACGACGACGAATCGGTGTTCGCGGCGATGCGGGCAGGTGCGCGGGGGTATCTGGTCAAGTCCTCGCGTCCCCAGCAGATCGTGGACGCCGTGCGCGCGGTCGGTGAGGGTGAGGCGATCTTCAGCCCGGCCGTCGCCACGCGGTTGCTGGACTTCTTCGTCACCGCGCCACGTCCGAGCACGCTGCCGGAACTGACCGGGCGGGAACGCGAGATCGCCGATCTCATGGCCGCGGGCAAAGGCAACGCCACGATCGCACGAGAGTTGTTCCTGAGCACCAAAACCGTGCGGAATCACGTTTCCAACATCCTCCGCAAGTTACAGGTAGCAGATCGCGCTCAAGCCGTGAACCGGTTCCGGGACAGTTCGGGATAACCGCACCTGTCCGCCGGGACGTTTCCGGCCGGATGATTGCTGTGGTGCCTTTTCTTGGGCCGACGTCAGAAGGGGAGCTGATGAACGCCGAACCAGTGACCGTTGTCCTGCACGCCGCCGACTCGATCACCCGCGCGGGCGTGATCGTCGCACTGCGCTCACGCCCGGAGATCCGGCTCGTCGAGCCGGAGACCGCCGAGAGCTGCGTCGCGCTCGTCGTCGCGGAACGTCTCGACGAGAACGTCCTGCAACTGCTGAGAAAGCTGCAGTGCCAGCCCAATCCCGGGATCGTCCTCGTCACGGGCGACGTGGCCGACTCCGAACTGCTCGACGTCGTCGGCAGTGGCGTGTCCGCCGTGCTGCGCCGCGCCGAGGCCACCCCGGACACGCTGGTCCGGCTGATCCGCGCGGCTCACGTCGGCGAGGGCTCGTTGCCCGCCGACCTGCTCGGGCGGTTGCTCGGCCGGGTGTCCCAGCTGCAACGCAACGTGCTGCGCCCCAACGGGCTCAACCTCGCCGGCATGTCCAGCCGGGAGACCGAGGTGCTGCGAATGATCGCCGACGGCCTGGAGACCAAGGAGATCGCGGAGCGGCTGTGCTACTCGCAGCGGACGGTGAAGTCGATCCTGCACGACATCACCAACCGCTTCCAGCTGCGCAACCGCGCCCACGCCGTGGCCTTCGCGTTGCGCGAAGGCCTGATCTAGGGTGAGGGCCTGACCTGACGTCATTCCGCCCGTCCGTTGAGGACGACCGAGGGCGTGCAAGCGCCCTTCGGTTGCGGGTTCTGGCAGCTCACCCGGAACACGATCTTCTCGCCAGGCTGGAACCGCAGCGGTTCCTGGAAGTGCTCGTCGCGGTCCCGGAAGTTCCCGAGCCCGATGACCCTGATGACGCTGCGGGTCCCGCCCGCGTCCCGGACGAGCTGGGCGGTGCCCGTGTCGCCCTTGGCGTTCTCGAAGAAGATGTCCTTGAACAGCAGCGTCTTCTTGTCGTCCGGCGGGGTGAAGGTCACCTCGGTGAACGCACCGGCGTTCGCGACGATCGGTGAGGTGACGTCGATCCGGAACGTCACCGGTTCGCCCTTCTCGGCGGGCTTGGGCAACGTCGGCGTCGAGCTGGTGTCGCCCGGCTTGATGCCCAGCGCGTCCAGGGCCTGACCGGCGTTGGCCGCCGCCTGCTTCGACTCGTTCTTGGCCGCACCGGCCGCGCTGGCCGCCTCGTCAGCCTTCTCCTTGATCTCCTTGCTCTCCTGCTGCATCGCCTCGCGTGCCGCGGACTTCACCGCCGGCGCCAGCACCGTGAACCACAGCGCCACCAGGGCTCCCGCGAGCAACAGGAGTGCGATCAGGGCCGGCAGCAACCACTTCGGCAGCAGCTGGCGCTGGACCATGCTGCCCTGGGCGACGAGCGGCTCGCCCTGTTCCGGCGTGATCTCGACCTGGAACGGGTGCCGCTTCGGCTCGCCACGAAGGAAGGTCTTGCGCGGCTTGGCCTGCAGCCGCACGAACGCGGTGGTGCCCGGCGGCAGCGAGATCTCGGTGCGGTCCAGCCGGAAGTCCAGCTCGTCCTCGGGATCCACGGCCCGCAACCGCAGCATCGCGGGCGCGTTGCCCACGTTGTCGACGGCGACCTCGTACCTGGCCTTCCTGGCGCCCTCCGCCTTGGCCGGTACCAGTTCCGCGGCCACGTCGGTGAACGCGCCCACCACCACGACGCCCTCTTCGACGACGGACCCGTGCGGGTCCTCGTGTGAGATGACCCGGACGCCGAACGGGATCGGGCCCGCGTGGACGCTGGCGTCGCGGGGTGGCGCGAACCGGATGAGCACCGGCGCGGACTCACCGGGGTTGAGGTTGACCGCGGCAGGTTCGGCGTGGCTCCACGACGTGGCATCGCCGACGACGTCGATCGTGAACTGGTCCACCAGCTCGCCCGCGTTGCGCACCATCACCTGGCAGGTGACGTCCCCGCCCGGTGCGACCGCGAGGTCCGAAGTGGACAGTGTCGCTGTTGCTCCCATGACTTGAAGTCTCCTTCTTCAGCGTCCCTGTGGCAGTGGCGGTTCAGGCGTGACCGGGTGCGCTCATCACTGCCCGTAGGTGCAGTTCAGCCGCGCTCGACGAAGTCCGACGGCTGCACGGTGCTCGGCAGCGCGAGGAAGTCCCCCGACTTCACCTCGCCGAACCGCGTGCCCTCGAGCGCGGTCGCCAGCGCCTGCCGGACGCCCTCGGTGTCGTTGTGGAAGACGAGCATCTGCGTGGCGAACGTGCCGTCGGCGGTGGTGATCTCCCCCGGCGTCTCGGAGATGCCGGTGGTCCAGCCGAGCCTGAGCTTCGCGCCCGGCGGGAAGTCCTTGCCCAGCAGCGAGACCACCCCACCCAGAGGCCCTGCCTGCTGGTCGACGGTCAGCGTGGGCTGCTTGATCACGATCTGCGTGGCCGCGACGTTGTCCAGCGAGTTCTCGTCCGGTCCGGTGGCGATCACGACGCCGACCAGCTCCCGGTCGACGGCCTGGGTGGCCGGGATGGTGAACCTGACCTCGGCCTGGCCGTCGGGCCCGAGCGTGCCGACCGGGCAGTCCGGCTGGCAGCCGAACGCCGAGGCGACCACCCGCACGTCGGTCAGCGTCGAGCCGGAACTGTTGAGCAGCTTGAAGACCACGCTCACGTCGTCACCGCCGACGAACGCCGGCCGAGGGCCCGCCGACAGCGTGAGCGAGAGGGATCCGGTTCGTTCCAGGACTTTCACCGTGACCTGGGAGGTGATCGTGCCGACCGCGGCCGTCACCACGTGCTCTCCTGCTGTGACACCAGAGGCCTCGCCGTTCACGACCTTCCGTTCCCCCGGGGCGATCGGGCCGAGGTTCGTTCCCGCCGGTCCACCTCGCAGGCCAGGCGGCATGGTCACGGTGAGCGTGGCGGGCGCCGGGGCGAAGCCGGAGTTCGTGACGGCGACCTCGATCGTCGTCTTGCCGTTGAACGGGATCTCGGCGGGTGTCGCGGTGGCGGTCACGGCGAGCCTGGGCAGCCGTTGCACGGCAGGCTGGCCGGCGTTGCGGGCCAGCGGTTGCGGGGTGCCGTTCTGAACGGCGACGGTCCACAGGTCCGGTGGCGCCTCGACGTCGGAGGACTGGAACACCAGCCTGGTCCCGTCAGGAAGCCACGCAGCGTCTCGCGGGCGGACGATGGTGCCGGCGTCCTCCACGATCACGCGAAGGCCGGTGCCGTCCGCGTTGACCGTGCAGATCCGCTCGTCCTGGGTGAACGCGAGGCTCATGCCGTCCGGGGACCACGCCGGGAACTCGTCGTCGCGGCCGCCGCACGGGTCGTCGAAGCGTGACGACAGGTCGACCTGGTTGGCGCCGTCCGGTGACACGAGCCAGATCTGGGAGCCCTCGGGATTCTGCGCGGTGATGGTGATGACGGCGGTGTCGGTGCCGGTGTTGCCTTGGGGGTCGGTCGCGGTGCAGGTCACCGTCGTGATGCCGATCGGGAACCTGGTTCCGGACGGCGGCGTGCAGGCCGGGGTGAGCGGCTGGCCCTGGCTGGTGGTCGCGCTCGCCTGGTAGGTGACGGTCGCACCGGTGCCGTCCTGGGCCTGCGTGGTCACGTTGTCGATGCGCACCAACGGTGTGACGAGGTCGGCGACGCGGACGGTGACGGTCTGGGTGTGGCCGGGGCGTGCCTGCGGCTCGTTGTTGAGGCGGAACTCGATGGTGCAGCGCAGAGTGCTTCCGGGTGTGGCGGTCGCGGCCACGCTGAACTTCTCGGCGAACTTCACGTCCTGACCGCTCGGGCCGGTGACCGGGCCCGGAGGGGTGAGTTCGACGGTGAGCCCGGTGTCGCACCTCGGCATCGGGGTGACCGTGACGTCGAGGTCCTTGATGCCGTCCAGGATCGCCGTCCGGATCTGCTCGGAGCCGTTCTTCACGTACTTCTGCAGCGACCCCTTGGGATCCACGATGATCTGACTGATCTGGCCGCGCGAGTTGAGGCCTACCTCCGCGTCGCCGCTGTCCACGCCGACCACGCGAACGTTGGCGCGCTTCAGCTCGGTGATGGCGTTGGCGACCGTGTCGTTGCCGGTCACCAGTCGTTCCTCGGTCGGCTCGTCGCCGATGATCACGAAGACCTTGCTGGCGTCGGGGCGGAACTCGAACGCGCGGGTGGAGGACTCGATCAGCGCGTTCGCCCACACCTCTCTGGAGGTGAGGTCGGTGACCAGGCCGATGTCCTTGACCGCCTTCACCGCCTCCTCGACGCTGCCGGTCAGCGGGATGTCGACGGTGAACACCTTGCCCTTGTTCTCCGCGCCGGCATAGGTGGCGACGCCGAACCTGGTCTCCGGCTGCAACGTCTTGACCTCGCCGATGATGCTTCCCAGCTGTTCCTGGACGCCCTTCAGCTCGTCGCGCATCGAGCCGCTGATGTCGATCAGCAGCACCACGTCCGGCTTCGGCGGGACGCGCGGCGTGTGGACGACCTGCTCGAGGTCGAACGTGCTGCCCTGCCTGGCCGGGCGGTCGGTCGCGGGCTGGGTGATCTGCGGCGGTGGCGGCGTCCTGTTGCTGGAGCGGCGGGTGATCGCGATGGTCCTGCCGTCCGGCGACCAGTCCGGCTGGGTGTCCTCGGCGCTGAGGTGGTCGGGGATCGGGATCCCACCGGTCTTGACGCCGTCTGCCGCACGGTAGATCTCGATGAACGGGCGCTCGCCGTCGCCGTTCGGGATCCAGGTGACGAGCGCGATCATCGTGCCGTCCGGGGACCACGCCGGTTGTGTCTGGGCGAGCGTCTCGTTGTTGAGCCGCTCGGGGTTCGTGCCGTCGGCGTTGGCGATCATGACGCGGCCGCGGTCGACATAGGCGAGCTTGGCGCCGTCGAGCGAGAACGCCGGGTCGTACTGCTGCTCGCGCGGGCTGTTCGTCAGGTTGGTGCGCGCGTTTCCGGAGCTGTCGACGGTGAAGAGGTCGTTGTCACTGGTGAAGCCGATGTTGAACGGCTCGGGTCGCGGTGGCTGGGCGAGGGACACCGGGGTCGGCGCTGCCAGCAATGCGACGAGCAGCAACGGAAGTGCGCGCACGGTCATTTCACCTGCTTCTCGAACAGTTCGATCTCGCTGATCACCGTGTCGGTGCTGTCGGCAGACGGGTAGACACCCGCGATGAGCACCTGGACCTGCTTGACGCCGTCACCGTTCTTGATGGAGTGCTGCTGCTCGTCCGGCTTGTCGGTGAGCGTGACGTCGTGGGTCTTGCCGGTGTCGAACACCAGCGTCAGGCGTTGCGGCCGTTGGGAACCCAGGTACTTCTTGGGGTCGCCGCTGTGCACGATCATCCGGCGCAGGTCCGTGACCCGGTCGAACTGGATGGTCAGCGCCGCGGTCTTCGAATCGGTCTGGGCGGCCCAGAAGGTGGCGGTGTTGTTGTCCATGGCGAGCTTCGCAGGGTGGTCGGGGAGTTCCCGCCCGGCCGAGATCGAGCTCTGCCGCACCGGCACCCAGTCCTCCAGGAAGATGCCGGCGAGCGTGTCCTTCGCCTCGACCACCTGCGTGTTGACGTTGCCGCGGAAGGGTTGCGAGAACCCGTACAAGCCGCCGAACAGCAGCACCGCGATCACCAGCACCCATCGGAACGCCTTGCCGATCCCCTGGCGGACCTTGGTCGTTCTGCTGGTGCGGGGTGGACGGCTGCCGCGTTCCCTGACCTTCGGGCCTTTGCCGGGCACCCAGCGCTTCCACCACGGCTGCTTCTGCGTGACCGCGTCCTGCAGCGAGTGGCCGCAGACGTTGCAGAAGTTCCTGGTGGGCACGTTGCCGGACCCGCACTGGCCGCAGATCAGGTCACCTGGCTGGGCCTGCCGTCTCAGCGTCTGTTGTGGACGGTGGTGCTGCTGCTGCTGCTGCGGCACGGCGTCCGGGCGGACCGGCCCGGCCTGCACCTGCGCCCCGGTCCACTTCAGGAAGTCGCCGCAGTTGCCGCAGAACTCCGCGTTGGGCGCGTTGTGCTCCCCACAGGTCTGACAGACGATCATGTGGTCACCTCGATGGTCATGGCGACGTGGGCGGGCACCATCCGCCGTACCGCCGCGGTGATCCGCGCCCGGTCGACCGTGTTCGGGTCAGCCACCCGGATGCGGATCAGCACGTGCGCGGGCGAACTGCCGGGCATCGGGCCGTCCGGGCGCGGGGACGTGGAGGTGCCGCCGCTGTCCGCGATGTCGACGCGGCCGCCGGTGAGCAGCCAGACGTGTTCCGCCAGCCCTCTCCTGGTGCCGCGGAACCGGTGCAGCCGCACGGCGCGTGCCACGAGCTCGCGGCGTTGGCCGGCGGACCAGCTCTCGTCCAGGTCGAGCGCCACCCAGCCGGCCAGCCAGTCGACGAAGTCCGCGGGGGCGAGCCGCGGGTCGAGATAGGCGGCGAAGCTGTCCAGGACGGTGAAGATCGGGGCCAGCACGCCGTCGAGGGCCTGGGTGAACCGCTGGGCGAAGTCGTCGTCGGTGTAGACGGCGGGCATGCGCTCGCCGAGGGGGTGCGGGGAGATGAGGTCGTCAACCGCGGTGCGCATGGTCAGCCCTTCACCACCCTCACCTGGTGTCCGTAAGAGAAAGCCAGTCCGTTCGGCGGCAGATCCACCCGCTGCACCGCCTGCCCGCGCTCCCCCGTCACCAGGTTCGCCGCGAACAGCCGGACGTCCTCCACCAGCTCCACGCCCACGATCCGTTGCAGCACCGCGTAGACCTCCCCGGAGTGCACCGGCCGCCCGAACGGCCACCCGTCGCCGTCCGCGCCCCCGCGAATCGGATCGAGGTAATTCCCCAGCGCGTCCATCGCCCTGGCCCGCACGGCCTCGGTCGGCGCGCCGGTCCGTGCCTTGAGGTCCGCGACCACCGTGATCCCCTGGTAGAACGGCGGTTCGACGCTCACCCGCGCCCCCACACACCGTCGGGCGTCGAGGTGGCGCCCGATCCGCTCCAGCGTCTCCTGATCGACCTGGAGCGCCGCGAAGTTCGGTTCCTCGTGCTCCGGGACGGCCGGCACGACCAGCACGCGCACACCCTCGTCCCCTGGCGCACAACGGACCCTGGCGACTTCCGGAGCGGCCTCCCGCGCGAGGATCTCGTAGTCCTCGGCCGTCACCGCCCGATCCCGCGTCCGCAACGACAGCGGACCGCGCAGGGCCGCGTCCTCGACCGATTCCCCCGCGACACCACCACGTCCGGCTTTGCGGTTCGTCACGTTGCTGACGAACGGCACCGGATCCCGTTGCACGACCACGAGGTTGCGTGCGACGTTGCCCCGGACCCCGCCGCCGGTCCGGTACTCGGGGACGCGGATCGCCGCCGACTTCGCGGGTACGGCGCCGTAGTGCCGCAACGTGCCGTCCTGCTGGCGGACGGCCGGACCGAAGATGATCTGGCCCTCGATGTTGTCCAGCAGGAAGTGCCGGTCATCCGGGCCCGACTCGACGAACGTGGGGACCTCGGTCCACTCGTCCCAGCCGTCGGTGGTCGCTACCTCCACGGTGATCGGCGCGCCTGCGACGACCGGGGTGCGCGCGAGCGGAAACCGTTGCCCGGCAACGCCTTCCGAGACGCCGACGGTCTCGGCCTTGACCACGTCGGCGTGCACGGCCTCGATGGTGCCGCCGATCGTGGCGGCGGTGACGTCGCGGATCTTCGGTGAGCGCTGGTAGAATGGCTGGTCCTGCCACAGTTCGGCGGCGCGGCAGCGCAGCCAGCCCGCGCGTTGCCTGACCAGGATCGACGTCGTGTGGTCCGGCGGGACGTGCACGACGACGTCGCCGGACGAGTTGAAGCCGCCGTTGGTGAAGTGGTCGACCTCGCAGGCGGTCCAGCCCTCGCTGGTCCAGGCCTCCCACACCCACGGCGGGTCGGCCGGGTTGATGCCGGAGCCCATCGGTTCGCAGTCGAACCTGAGCAGCACCGCGCAGCCGGGAATCGCGGCGGACAGCCCGAACAGCACGGCGTCGCCCGGTGCCGGCTGCTCGCTGAACGCCGCCGGCTCCTTCAGGGCCTTGAGGTCGTCGGTGCGGTCGATCGGCTGGCCGTTCGCGGTGGCCGTGGCCAGGTGCGTGAGCTCGCAGGGCACGATGGTGAGCGGGCGGTCGATCGTGAACACGACCGCGTCCTCGATGCCTTTGCGCTGGGTCGCGACCTGGTTGCCCCGCGGGACCTCGACCGGAGCCGGTTGGGGTGCCGAGAGCCAGTAGGTGACGTCCACGCGTGCGGCGGTCGGGGCGAACAGCTCGACGCCGATCAGGTCCAGGAACTTGAGGTAGTGCAGTCGCGGCACGCGGTTGAGCCGGTACATCAGCTCGTCGACCATGTGCGCGAAGGCCTCGATCAGCGTGACACCGGGGTCGGAGACGTTGTGGTCGGTCCACTCCGGACAGTGCTGCTGGACGCGGCGCTTGGCCTCGTCGACGAGCTGCTGGAAGCGCCGGTCGTCCAGGTTCGGCAAGGGAAGCGGCATCACGCACCGTCCTCGTGCGGCGGGATGACGTAGAACGGGAAGACGAGGTTGCGCGGGTCGTTGGTGGTGCGCAGGGTGTAGCGGATGTCGATCAGCAGGGTGCCGTTGTCGGCCTCGGCGAAGTCGACGACCACGTCGGTGACGTCGACGCGCGGCTCCCACCGCTCCAGCGACTGCCGCACCTCGTAGGCGATCTGCCCGGCCGTCGTGGAGTCGGCGGGCGCGAACACCAGGTCGTGGATCGCGCAGCCGAACTCGGGCCGCATCGGGCGTTCCCCCGGCGCGGTCGCGAGGATCAGCCGGATGCTCTCCACGATCTCGCGGTCGCCGCCGACCAGCGCCACCGAGCCCGTCGCGTCGGTGCGGACGGGAAAGCTGAGGCCCCTGCCGATGAAGTCCACTTCACCCTCCAATGAGGACGGTCGGAGCGCCGGGTGGCAGGATCGGCGCGCCGCAGCCGCTCATGTCACCGACGCGGGCCGCGGGCTTGCCGCCGATCAGCACGGTCGGGCACCCCGGCGGGATGATCGGCGTCGGCGGGTGCACGGCGGGCGGCGGGAACGAGCACGCGTGCATGTCCCCGACCGTCGCCGCCGGCTTGCCGGCGATGAGCACGGTCGGCACACCGGGCCCGGTGATGACGCCGGGATGCCCGGTCAGGTCGCCCATTCTCGCTGCGGGTGGCATGTCCCGTTCCCCTAGTTGATCTTCACGATGGCGCCCTTGACCGTCAGCGGGCCACTGGCCGTCACCTCGGTCTGCGCCTGACCGGCGATCTTGACCTGGGCGCCTTCCGCCTTGAACTCGGTCTGCGCCTTCACGGTCACCTTCTGGCCCTTGAGCTCCAACGGCCCGGTGCCGGCGTCGACGGTGATGCCGTTCTGCGCCTTGACGGTGATGGACTTGCCACTGGTGATCTCGATGTTCTGCGCTTTCTGGTCGAGCTTGACGACGAACTTCCCGTCACCGCTGGAGATCACGACACCGTCGTCCTCGACGAACTCGACCTTGTGCCCCTTGCGGCTCACGAATCCCCTGGCCGCGATCTCACCGCTGGCACCGTCGACCGGCGGTTTGGTCAGCTTCGGCGGCTTGTCCCTGCCGTTGTGGAGGCCGCCGAGCACGTACGGCGCGTCGAACTCACCGTGCTCGAAACCCACCAGCACCTCGTCGCCGACCTCCGGCAGGATCATCGTGCCGCGGTTCGCGCCGGCACCCTGTTGCACGGTCCTGGCCCAGACGCTGGTGAAGTCGTTGGCGAGCCACGGGAACTTGACCTGGACGCGGCCGAGTTGCAGCGGGTCCTTGGCGTTCGTGACGATCGCGGGGACGAGTCCGTTGAGCTGCTTGGTCTTCGTGCTGTGGGCCAGTCCGTAGAGCGAGCGTTCCTGCCTGCCGGAGACGGTGAACTCCGTGGTGTAGCCGACGTGTTCGGCGAACAGGTGCCGGGTGCTGGTCAGCGTGTACTTGCCCTGGAACGGCTCGCCGACGTTGGTCAGCGCCACCGCGGTTCCTGCCTTCAGTTCGGGGTTTCCCTTCGCCACGCCGGTGAGTTCGGCGCAGGAACCGCCGAGCTGTGCCGCGAGCGCTTCCGCCGCCGTCTTCGCTTCGGCGTGCGTCCGGTAGGGCAGCCCGGCTTCGAGGTGGGGCGGTGCCTTGAACTTGCCGGCGAGCTCCACCGGGTTCGCCTGCGGCACCTCGACTCCCGCCGTGTTCGGGATGGCGGTGGCGAGCACCTCCTGCTTGTTCTCGAAGTCCCAGCCCCTGACCTGGACCTCGGGAACCTGTCCCGCGGTCGTGATGCCGGCCCGCAGCGCCACGAGGGTGCTGTGCATCTCGAGGACGAGCGGGTTCGTCTGGGCCTTGGCGTTGGCTTTCGGCGCGGTCGCCGGTGGTTCAGGCAGCTTGAAGTCGAGCTTGCCCTCGCGGACGGCGATCTGCGCGCCGACCGTGCGCGCCAGCCGGCTCAGGAACTCCCAGTCGCTGACGTTGTCCTGGCTGAGCTGCGTGTCCGGCCGGCCGCCGAACCCCGGCACGTTGTCGATCTCGCCCGGCTTGATCTTCGCGCGTTCGGCGACCTTCTTCACCACGTCGCTGACCGTCATGTTCGGATAGACCGCGACCCTGGTGCCGCGGAACAGCCGATGCGCCTCGTCGTAGCCCCGGACCTCGGTGAACGTGCCCTGCGCGTCCAGCTCGACACCGACCGCCGTGATCTCGCCGCTCATCAACAACTTCGCCGCGCCGGGGTCGGCCGTCTGCACCTTCAGCGCGGCCTTCGCGCCGATGGTGAAGCGGCCCTTGGCGAGCACGACGTGGCCGGGATCGCGGAACCGGAGCACGAACATGTCCGGCAGGTTCCGGCTGTCGTCGACGTAGGCGTAGGTGAGCAACAACTTGACGTCCGCTGGCAGCGGCTGGCCCTCGACCTCGACGACCAGGTTGTTGGCGAAGCTCTCGTTAGCCATGCTGGACCTCCTCCAACGCCGGGACGAGGACCGTCGTGCCGAGCTTGAGCCGCATCGGGTCGTCGATTTCGTTGGCCTCGGCGATGTACCGCCACAACTCCGGGTTGCCGTACGCCTGGTACGCCAGGCTTTGCAGCGAGTCGCCAGCGGTCAGGGTGTGCGCGTCCCTCGCCGCGAGCGCACCGCTTGTGGGGTTCTGCCCGCCCGGTTCGCCGCTGACCTCTTCGAGGTTGACCGTGCAGACCGCCCTGACCGGCATCCCGCCGGGCGTGAAGAGCGTGTACTTGGCCGTGACGCTCGCGACGTAACTCGGGAAGGCCGTCGTGGTGCCCCACTTGAAGATGACCCACGGCGGACTGCCTTTGCTGTCCTTGCGGCTGGCCTTCGTGGGCACGGTGAGGTTGAACAGCAGCTCGACCGTCTTGATCGTCGAGTCACCCATGTCCCGCGTGGAGTCGAGGAAGATCTCCAAACTCAGCTTGGCGGGCTCGGCCCCCTTGAACTCCGGCACCCCGGCCTTCGCCGCGTTGGGCTGACTCTGCCGCTGCCACTTGGCGTTCTTGGCGAGCGTCAACTCCTTGGGGTTGAACTGGAACTCGATGTCGGTGATCCACGCCCCCGGCTTCTGCACACTGCCGCGCTTGGGCGGCTCGTACACCTTGAGGGACGCGTGCACCATCTTCTTGGACGTGGTCGCCGGCCCGGCGCTCGTGAACGTGACAGTCATCGCGCGTCCAAAAACCCGTGGTGCGCCAACTCGAGCGTCTCGGTGGCGACCTTCGTCTGCTCGGCACTCAACTGCGGCCCGGTCCACCTGACCGGGATGACCTCCGACAGAGACCAGCTGGCAATCGTCTTGCCCTCCAACGTCTTCGCCTCGATGACGGCCGTCCGGCGCTTGACCCCCGCCGCCATGCCCGAGATCCACCGAGTGATCTTCTGGCTGTCCCTGGTGACCGGCCGCGACAGCTTGACGTTGGGATACTTGATCCGCGTCGGCAACTGCCACACCATCCCGTTGTTGCCGCCCTCCTCCCGCTGCTCGATGACGAACTCGCACCCGAGCCCCTCACAGCTGTTGAACGACCCCAGGTCGTCCTTGTCCACCGACACGCTGAAGCAGACGGCGACGGCTTCCTCTGGTGCGGTCATGGCATGTCCTCACAGGTCGGTGAGCGCCCCACGACGCTCACGGTCGAGCCACAGATCGGCCTTGAGCCGGCGCAGCAGGGGGTCGTACAGCTTCCTCAGCAGCTCTTCGGGGTTCTGCGCCGACGCTTGGGGCTGGGGTGCTTCGGCGCGCTGGACTTCCGCGGTCCGCTGGACGGGTTCGGCTGGTGGTGGGCTGGGGGCCGGGTCCGGGGTGCGGAGCAGCACCGGTGCGGGGTCTGGGGTGGGGAGGGTGACGACCGGCAGGGCCGCGGCTGGTTGTGCTGGTGTTGGCAGCGCTGGTGTTGGCAGTGCTGCTGCTGAATGTGCTGTGGTTCGTTGCAGCGCGGCTGGGTGCGCGAGAGTTAGGACTCCCGGGGCTAGTGGTCCGGGCGCTTGGGATCCGGATGAGGCACGCAGTGCTTGGGGTGTTGTGTCGGTTCTTTGGATCACCGCGGGTTCGCCGGTTTGGGTGCTGGCCCTGTTGGGAGGGCTTTCCCGGTGGGTTGGCGAATCGACGTCGGCAGTCCGTTGGATGATCGGCGGGGCCGAGCCGACAAGGCGCTGGGCGACCGGTTCAGTGAAGTGGGCTCGGGTCAGGGTGAGTGTCGTGGCGGAGGGCAGGTCGGGTGCGGGTTGGCTGAGGGCCGTGGCGACCTGCGGTGTGGAGGCGGCGGTGGCTGAGTCGGTTCGGGCGATGACCGGAAGGCTCGGTTCACCACCGACAACGCGCTGCGCGACCGGCTCGACGAAGTCCGCTCGGCTCACGGCGAGCGGGCCAGCGGACTCCTGCGGGGTGGAAGGGATGTCGGCTGATTCGGTTCGGCCGATGACCGGCAGGCTCGGCTCACTGCCGACAAGGCGCTGCGCGACCGGTTCAGCAATGTCCGCTCCGGCCGCGGCAGACGGGCTTGGGGCGGCGGACTCCCGCGCTGCGGAAGGAGCGACGACCGGCAGGCTCGGTTCACCGCCGACGAGGCGCTGCACGACCGGCTCAGTGAAGTCCGCTCCGGCCGCGGCACGCGGACCTGGGGCGGCGGACTCCCGCGCTGCGGAAGGAGCGACGACCGGCAGGCTCGGCTCGCCACCGACGAGGCGCTGCGCGACCGGTTCAGTGAAGTCCGATCCGGCCGCGGCAAGCGGACTTGGGGCGGCGGACTCCCGCCCTGCGGAAGGAGCGGCGGAGTCGGCTCGGCCTACAACCGGCAGGGTTGGCTCATTACCGACAAGGCGCTGCGTTACCGGACCGCTGGTGTCCGGCTTGGTCGGCGGAGCCGCGCTGACGTCTGTCCCTACCTGGCCGGACGGCACCGCGGTACCGGGGTCCGCACGTGGCGGGTCGGTTGGCATGGTCGTGCTGGGATCAGCGCCGAGCTGCCCATCGCCGGAACTGGCCACAGCGGACGTCTCCGGTGCGGCCGAATCCTCGAGTCGTGCCACGACCGGCAAGCTGGGTGTGGCACCGACGAGCCGCTGCACCGTCGGCGGACTGGCCTCGCGGATGGTTGGGGAACCGCCCTGGTGGACGCCAGACACGTGGTCCGCCGCGACGGCGCTGGAGTCCACAATGTTGCTCTGGCGGACATCAGCTGTGTGCGCTGTCGGCACGGGCAACTCGATCGCTCGCTGCGCCATCGGTGGAGCAGCCTGCTGGGCCACCTCCCGGCTGGCGTCGGTGGATCGCTGGTGGTCGGCGAATCCCGCGATCGGGGCCGACGGCGAATCGACGGCATCTCCAGTCGAGGCTGGCTGCGCCGGACCCGACGGTTGGGACGTGTCCGGACCAGCGGGCCCGGTGAGCGCGGCGGTCTCGGCAGTTCGTTGCAACACCGGCGAGATCGGCTCGCCGAGACCCAGCCTTCTAGGCCGAGTCGCCGGGGCCGGGGCCGGCAGCGGCAGATCTTCCGACACGGAGCGTTGCACGAGAGCCGGACCACTCGCCGGCACGACGTCCGGGGCGTTGGCCGGGGCGCTAGCCGGAGGAGCCACGGGGGCCTCCAACGGCGCCAAGTCGGGCTCCGGTTCCACGACGCTGCGGGAAACCACCGAACCGACCGAACCCGCCGAAACCACCGGCGGCGCCTCGGCGATCCGAGCAACGACCGGTCCATCGGCGGCAGGCGCCCGGCCCAGCTCCGACTTCCAGCCGTACGACTCCGGAGCAGGGGCCGCCACGTCCGCGATCGACCCGGAAGGCTCTGCAGGACCCACCACGTGGGCCAGCGGCGCCAGGAACGAAGGGTTCTGCCACGACGCCAGCCGCGACGAGAAGGCGGAGACCGGGTTGATCAGCGGGTGCGCGGTGACGATCCGTTGCAGGGGCGGCAGCGTCCGCCAGTCGGCCCGCACCACGGGCAGCGGAGCAGAACGCCGTCGAAAGGGCCACACAGCAACTCACCTCCTCGAACCGAACCCGGAACCCGAACCCGAGCCTGAACCAGCGGACATCCGCGTGTTGATGCGGCCGATCTCCTCCACGTACCGCAGCCGCTCGGAGTGCTCCAGGTCCAAAATGGAGTCGAGCGACCAGTGGAAGTGGTAGGCGACGTACGCGACCTCCGAGTAGAGCCGGTCCGGCGCGTACGTCACGATTCCCCCAGGCGCCCGCCCGAGATGTCGACCTCGAAGCCATGCCCGCAGGAGGGGCACAGCACAGCGGACCGGGTGTGTCCCTCGCTGTTGATGCGGCGGTACATGTCCTGCAGGAAAGCCAGATCCGAAGCGAACAGGTTCTCGATGATCCCGGCGTGCACGTCCGTCACCGAGCCGATGCGGACCACCACGCGCCCCAGCAGCACGACGGTCAGGAACGCGGCGTTCTCGCGCACCCGGTCGTCCCGCAGCGGGATCAGCTCGTCGCGGGCGGTGGCCAGGCGCATGACGCCGGACTTGTGGACGGCACCGGAGTCGTCCACGTAGCCGCGCGGGAGTTCGAACGCGAACTCGGTCTGCATCACCGCGGTAGCACCGGTGCGCCTCACTCGACGTCCATCTCCTCGTAGGTGACCGTGAGCTTCTCGGTCAGCACGGAGGTGTCGCCGGCCTTCAAGGTGCCGATCTCCAACGCTTTCGGCCAGGCGCGCATGATCTTGTAGCGCTTGATGGCCACGCCCTCGTAGTCGTAGACGACGACCACGCCGTTCTTGCGGGCGGCGCCCATCTTGCCGAAACGGGAGTCCTTCACCCATTTCTCGAAGGAGTTGTCGGCGGTCAGGCCTCGGGTGAAGACGACCTCGCCCGCCTTCATGCGGCCGGGCAGCTTCTTCACGACGTACTTGCCGTCGGCCATGTTCTGCTTGAGCTCGATGACGTCCTGTTCCATCTTCAGGCCGGTCACCTCGGAGATCTGCTTGATCGTGATGCCGTCGACCTCAAGGCCGAACGAGTGGCCTACCGACGTGTCGAGATCGGGGAGTGCCATGCCGATGAACCACCTTTACTCGTTGACCAGACTGGTGCCGCCCTGCAGCTGCGCGAGACGGAAGATGACGAACTCCGCGGGCTTCACCGGCGCGATGCCGACTTCGCAGACGACCTGGCCGAGGTCGATGCCTTCCGCCGGGTTGGTCTCGCGGTCGCACTTGACGTAGAACGCCTCGTCCGGCGTCAGGCCGAACAGCGCGCCCTTGCGCCATTCCATGACCAGGAAGGCGGCGATGGTGCGGCGGATGCGCGCCCACAGCGCGTCGTCGTTCGGTTCGAAGACGACCCACTGGGTTCCGTCCAGAATGGACTCTTCCAGGTAGTTGAAGAGCCGCCGGACGTTCAGGTAACGCCACGCCGGGTCGGAGGAGAGAGTCCGCGCGCCCCACACGCGGATGCCGCGGCCGGTGAACGAGCGGATGCAGTTCACGCCGATCGGGTTCAGCAGCTCCTGCTCGGCCTTGGTGAGCTGGGTCTGCAACGCCACGGCGCCGCGCACGGTCTCGTTCGCCGGAGCCTTGTGCACGCCGCGGGTCGCGTCGGTGCGGGCCCACACGCCGGCCATGTGGCCTGACGGCGGCACGAAGATGTTGTCCGAAGTGGACGGATCGTAGACCTTGATCCACGGGTAGTACAGGGTCGCGTACTTCGAGTCGTAGCCCGCCTCGACCTGCTTCCAGTTCTTCACCTGGTCCGGCGAGAGCTCCGGCGGCGGGTCGAGGATCGCCATGCGGTCGCCCATGAGCTCGCAGTGCGCGATCATCGCGGTCTGCACGGTCTTCACGGCTTCCAGCGTGATCAGCCCGCGCTGGTAGGAGCTCATCAGGTCGGGCACCGAGACCATGGTGACCTCGTCGATCGCTTCCAGGCCACCGAAACCGGTGCGGTCGGCGACGTCGCCCACGTAGTCGTCCGCGACGACCTTGCGCGGTACGGGCGGTGGCGCGGGTGCCTCGCGCAACGCCACAGAAGCCTTGTCAGGACGCGTGGCAGCAGCCCCGGCGACCTCTTCGATCGTGATCAGCTTCGAGGCCGTGTTGACGACGGTGACCACGTTCTCCTTGCCGCGCTTGGCGGAGACCTGGTGCGTTTCGACGACCTTGCCGTTGTCCTTGACCAGCAACGCGAAGCGGTCGTCCGGCGCGTTCTCGCCCGCCGCGTCGCCGACCTCGACGGCGAGCGATCCGGCGCTGAGCTCACGGGCCGAGACCCGGTAGCCGCCCAGCTGGGCCTGCGGACCCGCGGGCAGAGCTGCGGTGGACCGCGACCCGCCGACGCGCACGACGTAGCAGTTGGTGCCGCCGTTGAGGAAGTAGCCGTAGACGGCGAGCGGCAGGTAGCAGCCCTCGGCGAAGTCGCCGAACTTCTCGGTGTACTGCGCCCAGTTCGACACCAGCGTCGCGATGTTGTAGTCACCCTTGGCCGCGAACCCGACGAACGCGGCGACGGCGGTGCCCACGCCCTCGATCGGGCGAGCACCAGCCTCCACCTCCTCGACGTACACGCCCGGCGAGAGATAGGTGGGCATCGACGGCCTCCCAAGTCGTACGGAACCCTGTACGACACATGCTGCGGCGACCTGGGAAAACCCGACACGACCACGCGACGGTGCCGGAGGGAGCCGGTGACTGCCCGAAAGGGCAGCCACCCCTGGGAGGGATTTTCCCGCCGTTCACCGAACTGCCGCCGAACGATCACCGCGCGCGAGCCGTTTGAGCCCTACCCTTCGCGACGGCCCATGTCCGCCCACCACACCGAGGACAGGCATGTCACGTCGCAGGGCTCCCATAGCCGTGCTCTCCACCGTCATCGTCACGGCGGCCACACTCACCGCCTCCACCGCTGCTCACGCGGCCACGACCACGTTCACCCCCGTTGCCGACACCTACGTCGACAACTCCGCCACCGGCACGAACTACGGCACGTCCGGCCAGCTCGGCACCGACAACTCGCCGATCAAGCGGACGTTCCTCAAGTTCACCGTGTCCGGGATCAGCGGCTCGGTCAGCAACGCCAAGCTGCGCATCCACACCGACGACGTCTCCGGTGCGGCAAGCCCGAACGGCGGCACGTTCCGGTCCACGTCCAACGTCAGCTGGACCGAGACCGGAGTCACCTGGAACAACCAGCCCGCCGTCGACGGCGCCACGCTCGGCTCGCTCGGGTCGGTCGTGCGCAACGCCTGGTACGAGGTCGACGTCACCAGCTACGTCACCGGCAACGGCACGTACAGCATCGCGATCACGTCCAGCAGCACGGACGGCGCCGACTACGACTCCAGGGAGTCCGGCACGACCGCGCCGCAGCTCGTGGTCACCGACGGCACGACGCCGCCGCCCGGCGACCCGGTGTTCGTAGGCGCCGGCGACATCGCCGACTCGGGTTCCGGTGACACCGCGACCGCCGCGCTCCTGGACAACATCCAGGGCACGGTCTGGACCACGGGCGACAACGTCTACCCGGACGGCACCGCGTCGCAGTTCAACTCCTACTACGAGCCCACCTGGGGCCGGCACAAGGCGCGCACGCGTCCGTCGCCCGGCAACCACGACTACCACACCAGTGGCGCCACGGGGTACTACAACTACTTCGGGACGCAGGCCGGACCGTCGGGACGGGGTTACTACTCCTACGACATCGGCAACTGGCACATCGTGTCGCTGAACTCCAACATCAGCATGTCCGCGGGCAGCGCGCAGGAGCAGTGGCTGCGGCAGGACCTCGCGGCGAGCACGAAGCCGTGCACCGCGGCGTACTGGCACCACCCGCTGTTCACGAGCGGTGCCAACCACGCGCCTTCGACGGCCACCAGGCCGTTGTTCCAGGCGCTGTACGACGCCAACGCCGATGTGGTGCTCTTCGGGCACAACCACCAGTACGAGCGGTTCGCCCCGCAGAACCCGACCGGCGGGCTGGACAACGCACGCGGCATCCGCACGTTCGTCGCGGGCATGGGCGGCGCGGGCGCTTACGGCTTCGGCACGATCAAGCCGAACAGCGAAGCGCGCAACACCGGCACTCGTGGCGTGCTGAAGCTGACGTTGCACAGCAACAGCTTCGACTGGCAGTTCGTCCCCGAGGCCGGCAAGACCTACACCGACAGCGGCACCACGAACTGCCACTGACGGACCGCTGGAGGCCGATGTGTACCTGTCCACAATTGACAAACCCAGGACGGCGAACTGGAAAGGGCTGAGCGGCAACGTCTTCGCGCTCGGCACGGTCAGCCTGATCACCGACGTCTCGTCGGAGATGGTGGCCGCGATCCTGCCGCTGTACCTGGTCATCGGCCTCCAGCTCAGCCCGGCCGCCTACGGGTTGATCGACGGCGTCTACACCGGCGCCACCACGTTGCTCAGACTCGCCGGCGGCTATCTCGCAGACCGGACCAACAGGCGCAAGGCGGTCGCGGGCTTCGGTTACGGGCTCTCCGCCGCGGCCAAGCTCGGGCTGCTGGCCGCGGGCAACTCCCTGACCGCGCTCGGATTCGTGATCACGGCGGACCGCGCGGGCAAAGGCCTCCGCACCGCGCCACGCGACGCGCTGATCACCCTCTCCACTCCGAGCGGTGACCTCGGACGGGCGTTCGGCGTGCACCGGGCAATGGACGGCATCGGCGCGTTCGCCGGGCCACTGGTCGCCATGGCCGTGCTCGCCGCGTCCGCCCAGTCGTTCGACGCCGTGTTCGTCACCAGCTTCTGCATCGCCACGTTCGGCGTGCTGGTCCTGGTCCTCTACGTCAAGGACCGGCCAGAACCCGTCGCTCGCAAAGAACCCCTGAAGCTCGCCCTGCTCAAGGACCCGGCCGTCCGCAAGATCGTGGCGGCCGCTTCGCTGCTCGGCCTGGTCACCATCGGCGACGGGTTCGTGTACCTGTTGCTGCAGAAGCGGGAGGGGCTGGCCTTCGGCTGGTTCCCGCTGCTCGCCGTCGGCACCAGCCTGGTCTACCTGCTGCTCGCCGCACCGCTGGGCGCCCTCGCCGACCGGGTGGGCCGGCTGAAGGTCATGCTGTGCGGCTACGGCGCGCTGACCCTCGTCTACCTGCTGCTCTTCGGACCGCTGGGCGGCTGGCCGCTGCTGGTCCTGGTCGTGTTGCTGTACGGCGTCTTCTACGCGGCCACGGACGGCGTGCTGATGGCGCTCGCCGGCCCGGTCCTGCCGGAACGCCTGCGCACCACCGGCATCGCGCTGATCCAAAGTGGACAGGCGCTCGCCTACCTCTGCTCGTCCGTGCTGTTCGGCCTCGCCTGGCAGTTCTGGAGCCCAGAGGCCGCCACCAGGATGGCCGCGGTCGCGGTCGTCCTCGCCCTGATCACCACCGCCGCACTGCTGGGACGTCGCCGCTCATGAAGAACCGCCTGCTGATCACCCTGGTCGCCGCCGTGCTGCTCGGCGGCGTCGCGGTCGGCTACACCGTGCTGTCCGGCGCTTCCCCGGACGATGCCGCGCACGCCGTCACGACGGGCACCGGCCCGCGGCTGATGATGCTCAGCAACGGCAAGCTCTCCACGGTCTCCCGCAACGATCCAGCCGGTTCGCGGGAAGTCACCGAACAACGCTGCGACCGCGTGTACGCCGCCGCCGGCACCATCTCCTGCCTGCGTCCGGTCGGGGCGTTGAAAGCAGGCGAACTGGCCGTGCTCGACAGCGACCTCAAAGAACTGAGGACCGTCCCGCTGACCGGTTTCCCGAACCGCACGCGGGTGTCCGCCAGCGGCCGGATGGTGGCCTGGACGTTGTTCGTCGACGGGCATTCCTACGCCGCCAACGGGTTCTCCACCAGCACCGGCATCCTCGACACGAAGACCGGCACCCTGGTGCAGTCGCTGGAGGAGTTCACCGTCGAGGGCATGCCCCAGCTGCCCGTGGACACGAACTTCTGGGGCGTCACCTTCACCGCGGACGACAACCGCTTCTACGCCACCATGTCCACCGGCGGCCACCGCTACCTGCTCGAAGGCGACTTCGCGGCGCGCAAGGTCCGGCCGACGGACCTGGACGACGTCGAATGCCCGTCGCTGTCCCCCGACGGCACCCGCATCGCCTACAAGGCCGCGGTCAACGGCGATCCGCAGCAGGGCTGGCGGGTCTCCGTGCTCGACCTGGCGACGAAGAGGATCACGCCGCTGGCCGAGACCCGCAGCGTCGACGACCAGCCGGCGTGGCTGGACGACAGGACCGTGGCGTACGGGATCCAGCGCGACGACGGCCTCAACGACGTGTGGTCCGTGCCCGCCGACGGCACCGGCACGCCCGCGGTGCTGGTCCCCGAGGCGAGTTCTCCTGCACCGATCAGCTGACGGCGTCTGCAAGTACTACCAACCCTTGATCGAACCGCCGCTAACTACACCCAACTCTCCCTCGCCACTCGGGGCGCGAACGCCGGAAGCAGCACTGACTACTCGGCGGCGGCTTCTTCCTCTTCCTCCGCCCGCTGAACGTAGGTCTGCGCGGTCTCTTCCTCCTCCGCAGGCGCTTCCTCGCGCTGCACGGCCATCTCGCCGTGGCTGCCGTGGTCTTCGCAGCGCTGCACGGGAGCGGCGGGCGCCGACATCATGCGGTCGGCGTTGGCCACGGCGTCCCGTTCGAACCGGTCGGACGGGTCGCTGACCTTCACGCCGGAACCGTTGTCAGTGCCTTCGACCGGCCCGGAACGCTGCTGCACAACGTGCGTCAGCTCGTGCGCCAGCATGTGCTTGCCGGAGTCCGAGGCCGGGTCGTACTTGTCGCGCTGGAACACGATGTTCGAGCCGACGGTGTAGGCCTGCGCGTTCACCGACTTCGCCGAGTCGTGCGCCGCCGACCCGGTGTGCACCCGCACGTCCGAGAAGTCCTGCCCGAACCGGCCCTCCATGTCCTCGCGCACACCGGCGTCGAGCGGTGATCCACCGGACGAGACGACGTCGCCGACGCTCGCGTTGCCCACGGCCCGTTGCAGGCCGAGCATGCCGGAGGCGCCGAGCACGTCAGGGCGTCCGGCGACGGCCGCGCGACCCATCAGGTCGGTCTCCTCGTGCGACGCCCGGTCGCCCTTGGGACGCACCGACGTCTCGTACTCATGTTCGTGCCCGTGCATCACAACCATCTCTCTCCACTGCGAGGTCGAAGTAGCGGCCGAACTCGCGCTCGCCCACCAGCCTGCCCAGCTTCCGGTACTCGCGCGCCACGGCACCGATCAGCTCGACCATGCCGACGACGTGCCCGGCCGCTGCCGCCAGATAGGCCGCGGTCACCGCCGCCGACCGGATGTGCCCGCCGGCCAGTTCGAACGACTCCGCCAGGAACTCCAGGTCCACATCGGACGATCGCGGCACCGCCCCGCCCAGGCAGCGGTCCCACAGCCCGTGGCGAAGGTCCGCGTCGGGCAACGGGAAGTCCACGATCACGTCGATGCGGCGGGTGAAGGCGTCGTCCAGGTTCGCCCGCAGGTTCGTCGCCAGTACCGCGATCCCGTCGAACGACTCCATGCGCTGCAACAGGTACGCGCTCTCGATGTTCGCGTACCGGTCGTGCGCGTCGCGGACCTCGGACCGTTTGCCGAAGATCGCGTCGGCCTCGTCGAACAGCAGCACGCCGTTGACGCCGGCCGCCTCCACGAAGATCCGCTCCAGGTTCTTCTCGGTCTCGCCGACGTACTTGTCCACGACCGTCGCGAGGTTGACCGTGTAGAGGTCGAGCCCGAGCGAGGCCGCGATCACCTCGGCCGACATCGTCTTGCCGGTCCCGGAGTCGCCCGCGAACAACGCGGTGACTCCCCTGCCCCTGCCGCCGCCGGGCCGCATCCGCCACTCGTCGATCACGCGGTCGCGGTGTTTCGCCCTGGCCGCCAGTTCGTGCAGCAGTGCCGTGACGGTCACGGGCAGCACCAGGTCCGGCCACGACACGGCCGGTTCGATCCGCCTGGCCAACCGTTGCAGCCCACCGGCGTTCTGACTGCGCGCACCCGCCCGCAGATGCGTGACGTCGACCAGCCCGTCGTCGGCGAGCGCCGAGACCGTGGCCGCGCTCGCCGCCCGGCTGATCTGCGTGGGACCCAGCACGAAGTGCGCGGTCACCTCGGCGGGGTCGACCCCCGCCGACAGCTTGCCGTCGAGTTCGCTGCGCCACAACGCCACCCGCAAGTCGAACGGCACCTGCACCGCGTCGTGCTGCAACGGCGGCATCCGCGTCCAGCGCGGTTCCCACGACCCGGACCCGTGCACGACCACCGGAATCTCGTCGTGCAGCAACGGATCGAGCGTGAAGTTCGCCTCCACCGGCCCGATGACGATCCCCGCGCCCCGCAGCAACGCCTCCCGCGTCACCGCGAGCGGATCGGTCATGCGCGCCGCGTCCACCAGCAGCGCCGGGAAGCCCGCCTGTGCCAGCGCCGCCACCGCCAGTTCCGCCGCGCCACCGCCAGGATGCTCACGCAGGTAGACCAGCCGCACGCCGCGTTCGACACCGCGCGCCAGCCGTTCCGAGCCCGGCATCAGCACCGGATCTCCCGGCAGCGTCACGAAATCGGCGAGCGAGGGGTCAGGCCGATCGTCGCCGAGCAGGTGCGCCCCGACCCGGTCCGGCACCCGCAACGACCGGCTGAGCAACGGCCGTTCGGGGTCCTCCACGGTGACGAGCCCGCAGCGGACGAGCGGGCTGCCCTGGTCGAGCCTCGCCCTCCCCCGCGCCGAGGCCTCCGCGAGCCCGCACAGCCGCAACGCCAGCCCGACCGTGGCCCGGCGCCGCGTCACGTCGTCGTTCAGGTATCCGTAGAACTGCTCGAACCTGCTGTCGACGTCCGGCGCCAGCGCCACGAGGAGCAGCTCGACGTCCACTTCGGACAGTTGCGCCTTGCGGGCGAGTTGCCCGAGCCGACCATCGGCGTTCGTCTCGGTGAACGGCCCGAACGGCTCGCGTCCGCTGTCCAGCAACGCCTCGATGACCTCGTCCGACAGGTACAGCCCGCGAAACGGGTCGTCGGGGTTCGGATCCGTGGCACGGCGTGCCGCCACGGCCATCCGGATCCGCCGCTCCAGCCCCGCCATCCGCTCGAAGATCATCGCGCCACCCGGCGCATCGAGACGCCGTCCGGGTCGACGTTGTGCCGCACGCGATCGTCCCCGGTCCGCAGCCGCATGCCTTCCTTCGCGGGCGGTCCGGCGGCGAACTTGCGCCCGGACGAAACCGGCGCCGACACCACGACGTCCAGCGACGGCTTCAGCTCGCCGCCCAGCGCACTCCACACGTCCGCGAACGCGCGATCCTCCGGCGGTGGCAACGCAACGGACATCGGGACCGGCAACGCGAGTTCTTCCAGCGTCCCGCTCAACAGGCCAGGCGGCACGGCGTCGTAGCGGATGAATCCCATGAGCAGGTCCGACAACAGCCGGTGCTCGTCCTCCGGCCGCTGCGTCCACGCCGTGACCAGGTACGACAGCTTCATGTGCCGCGGCGGCAGATGCCGTGCCGCGACCTGGCCCTGCGCGTCGTACTCGTTGAGCAGCCCGCGCTGGCGGCGTCTGATGTCCTCGCGGATGTCGTAGAGGTAGATGTTGACCGTGGGCGCGTTGCGCCGCGCGGCCCAGTCCTTGGTCGGCGCGTCGAACGCGACGTCCAGGTCGGAACCGCGCAACGCCTCGTCCCGGACCAGGCGGCGCAAAGCCTCGTCAACCTCGTGGATCACACCGTCCACGATCGCGCGCCACCGCACCGGGAACCATCAGCGCACCGACGTCCCCGCGGACACGGTTGGCTGCCCCAACGGGCAGTCATCCCAGCCGGACCGCCGTGACAGCTCCCTGGCGCCGGTGCGGGGGCTCGTCGCGCGCATGCCGTCCCGTGACGGTGAAACCGGCCTCCTCGACCACGCGGGCCAGCTCGTCGACCGGCCAGTAGTACGCGGTGATGATCGTGTGGTCGAACGGTTCGAGCTCCGGGCCCTCGAAGAACCCCAGCATCAGTCCGCCGCCGGGTTCGAGGCAGCGGGCGAACTGGGCCAGGATCGCCGGTACGTCCCGCGGGGGCGTGTGGATCAACGAGAACCAGGCGAGGATGCCGGCGAGCCCGGCGAAGTCGAGCGACTCGGCGCGGCCCGCGACGAACCGGGCGTCCGGGTAGTCACGCCGGGCCCTGTCGACGAACTCCGGTGTCGGATCCACGCCGATCACGTCGATCCCCTGCTCGTGCAACCAGTTCGTCCACTGGCCGGGCCCGCACCCGACGTCGAGGATCTGCCCGGCGGCGTGCTCGCGCGCCCAGGCGCCAACCCTCTCGCGGTCGATCGGCGAGGTGTCCGCCATGGTGCCGACGACCTCGATGTACTCGTCAGCCCGCTTTCCGTACGCCTGGCTCGTCTGTTCGGTAGTCACCCGGCAGATCATGCCGATCGGCAGGATTGGGCAAGAGATCGACAGCATCGCTCTCCCGTAACCCCTGCTCAGACTGATCTGATTGCTTCATCGCCAGAACGGCGACAGCAACGAGAGGTAGGAACAGATGAGTGTCGAGCACGGTTTCCACGCCACCCTCACCGCACGGCCCGGCAAGGGCGACGAGGTCGTCGAGTTTCTGCTCAACGCACCCTCCCTCGCCAACGACGACTGCGTGGTCTTCCTGGTCGGTCGGTCGGCCGCCGACCCGGACGTCATCCACGTGACCGAGGGCTGGGTCACCGCTGAGGCGCACAGCACGTTCTTCGCGAGCGAGGCGGCGCAGGCGTTGGTCGCCAACCTCCAGACGTTGCTCGTCGGCGAGTCGACGTACCTGGACGAGGTTCCCGTCGGCGGCAAGGCGGCGTTCTGATGACCCGCCCGGCCTTCGACCCCGAGCTGCGCACGCTGCTCGCGGACATGCCGCTCTCGACCGAACTCACCTACGAGATGCTGGTGCAGATACGGCAAATGCCGTCACCGCCGGTCAAGACCCACGCCGAACGACACGACGTGACCGTCGGCGAGATCCAGCTCACCGTCTTCCGCCCCGCGGGCCTGGAAAGCCCGGCGCCGTGCGTCTACTGGATCCACGGCGGCGGCATGGTGATGGGCGATCGCTTCTCGCAGATCGACATTCCGCTGGAGTGGCTGGAAGAACTCGGTGTCGTCGTGGTCACCGTCGAACACCGGCTGGCTCCTGAAGCAACCGGCACAACGCTCGTAGACGACTGCTACAACGGTCTGTTGTGGACGGTCGAGAACGCGGAAGCCCTGAACATCGACCCGGCGAAGCTCGTCGTGGCGGGCATCAGCGCCGGTGGCGGCCTGGCCGCCGGAGTCACGCTGATGGCCCGCGACCTGAACGGGCCCGCGATCGCCGCGCAGGTGCTGATCTGCCCGATGCTGGATCACCGCAACACCACCACGTCCAGCGGGCAGTACTCCGGCGAACCCGGTGTGTGGACGCGGGAGATGAACGAGTTCGGCTGGCGTTCGGTGCTCGGCGATCTCACCGACGTGCCCGGTTACGTGTCACCGGCATTGGCCGACGACCTGTCCGGGTTGCCCGCCACCTTTGTCGACACCGGGACCGCAGAGGTGTTCCGCGACGAGGACGTCGACTACGCGACCCGGATCTGGGCGGCCGGTGGACAGGCCGAGCTGCACACGTGGGCAGGCGGCTTCCACGGGTTCGACGCGATCTTTCCCGACGCACGGCTTTCCGTTGCCGCACGGCGTACGCGCACCGACTGGCTCGCGCGCACGCTCGGCACCTGAGCAGGCAGTGTCTACACAGGCAGGGGTCGCATCCGGTCCGGCATGTGCGCGCGGAGGGTGTCGTGCAACAGCGACACGTCGTCCGCGTCCAGCAGGACGGACCCGTTCTCACACGCCAGAACAGCCTCGCCGGTGCGCTGGTCGGGCACGTACCGCAACGCCACGCCCGGCACCGTGCACGACTCGGCCTGACGAATCGCGGTCAACAACTCCGACACCCGTTCGTACCCCAGCCGCGCGCTCCAGCGCAGCGCGGCCGGGGGACGAACGAACAACCGGAGGCCACCCGCAGCACGGCGAACTTCAACGCAAGTCAACACCGCTGCAACCTCCTAGCAAACTTCTCAAAGCGAGACTAGCCAGAAACCAGCGGCATCAGAGGTGCGTGTCACCCGTTCGGTTCATTGGTAGCAGGGCTTCTCGAACTTGAAATCTTTTGCCGTCGAACCGGTGAAGAAGTCCTCTACCAGCGTCACTCCGGTCGGGGCGGCGTCATCCGGGCGATAGATGAGTGTCTGACGGAACGCCGCGTCCTGCGCGGAAGCGGAGAAATTACCCGCACCCGAAGGGAGCATGCCCTCGTAGTCCACCGAGGTGAGCTGGCGCACAGCGGCGAGCAGACCGGCGCGCGTCAGGTCCTTGTTGGACGCCGCCTTCTCCAGCGCGGCCTTCAGCGGGTACGCCCACACCCAACCGGCGGTGTAGCCGTCGTTCGGCGTCACGCCCGGCAGCGCGGCACGCATCGCGGTGTGGCCGACGGACTCGGTGCCCCACGCCTTCCACGGCGCCGACTGCATGTACAGCGCCTTGATCGCGGGCGCGGCCGGCGACTTCAGCAGACCGGGGTTCCACGTCGGCGAGGTGCCGATGAACTTCCCCTTGTAGCCACGGGCCGCGGCCTGTCCGACGATCACGGCCGCGTCGGTCGGACCGGTCGTCAGCACCACCAGATCGGGCTTCTTCGACACCACGGCGTCGATCGCCCCGCCCTGGTTGTCCTGACCGCTCTGCGTGGTCACGTTCTCGAACGTGAGCCCGCGCTTCTCCGCGGCGTACTTCGCCCCGGCAGCGGCGTCGTCGCCGTAGTCACCGGCGAGGTGCACGGCCATCACGGACTTCACGCCCATCTTCTCGACGGCGTAGTCCACGGTGTTCATCGACTCGACGCAGTAGTTCGCGCCGGACTCCAGCACGACCTCCTCGAAGCCCCACAACGAGGTCCAGGACGCGGGCACCGACACCATCTGGGTGTTCTCGAGGTCCGGCAGGATCGCGACGGTCGTGGGAGAACCCAGCGTCTGGGTCAGCGCCAGGATGTTGCCCTTGATCTCCTGGTAGACCTGGTTGTGGATCTGCGGGTTGTACTTGTTGTCCTTGACGTACTTGGTGACGTCGACCTCGTAGCCGCCGATGCCGCCCTTGTCGTTGACGCGCTTCCAGAACGCCTTCTGCGCGTCCGTGATCGGCACGGCCAGCGTCTTGAACGGACCCTCGGTGAGGTCCGAGATGGTGCCCAGGTAGATGCAACCCTTGGACTTGTCGACGGCGTTGGGGCACGCCTCCTTGGTCACCCCGGCGTCGATCTTGATGCCGCCCGCACCCTCCTGCGGTGCCGCGCCGTCCCCGCCACGACAGGACGCAAGAGCCAGGGCTCCCACGAATATGACTGCCAATCTCTTACCAGACATGGGGATTCTCTCTCCTCAGTACGAGAACGGCCAGGTGCGCCAGTAGTTGCGGACGCGGACCCAGATGCCGAACAACCCGCGTGGCTCGACGATGAGGAACACGATGATGAGCACGCCGTAGAGCACGGCTTCCAGCTGGAAGACCGTGATCACCCCGGTCGCGTCACCACTGATGAACGGCAGCACCGCGGGCAGTTCCCTGGTGATGCGTGGCAGCAGTGTGATGAAGAGCGCGCCCATGATCGCCCCTGAGATGGTGCCCGCGCCGCCGATGAGCACCATCGCGATGTACTGCACTGACAACAGAAGACTGAACGAACCGGGATCGAAGAACCCGTTCATCACGAACAGCAACGAGCCCGCGACCCCCGCGTAGAACGAGGAGATCGCGAACGCCAGGACCTTGTACTTGGTCAGGTCCACGCCGATCACCGACGCGGCCAGGTCCCGGTCCCGCACCGCCGCGAACGCCCGCCCTACCCGCGAGCGCACCAGATTCCGTGCCAGCACACCGAAAATCACCAGCAGCAGGAACATCACGAGATACAACTGCTGCGGTGCCGTGAACAACGCGTTGTCCCGGTCCAGCCGCACCCCGAACAACTCGGGCACGGCAGCGGGCCGCCCGACACCGGGCCCGCCGGTCAGCGATGTCCACTCCCGGAACACGTGCTCTCCCAGGAAGACCAGTCCCAGCGTCACGATCGCGAGGTAGAGCCCCCGCAACCGCACCGCCACCGGCGCCACCAGGACGCCGAAGAACGCGGCCACCAGCCCCGAGGCCAGCATCCAGATCGGCAGCGACGTGATGCCGAACCCGATCACCCGCCCGGTCTCGGAGCCGCTCAGGGCCGCACCCGTGTACGCACCGATCGCCAGGAAGAACGCGTGCCCCAACGAAACCTGGCCCGCGAAACCCGTGACGATGTTCAACCCGATCGCGCCGATCGCCGCCACGAACCCGGTCGCGAGCAGCTGCAACAGGTCGTCGGTGATCATGAACGGCATCAGCAACGCGAGCACGACCAGCCCACCCGTCCACGCGCGTTTGGGACGCGTGTTCAGGAATCCCATGTCCTGCCGGTAGGAGGTGTAGAGCTCCGGACGACCCTTCACAGTCGTTCCACCTCCCGTTTGCCGAACAACCCGTACGGTCTGACCAGCAGCACGAGCAGCATCAACGCGTACGGCGCGACCAGCCCGAAGTTCGGCCCGAGCCACGGTGCGAAGTCACCCTGGTACGTCCCGAAAAGCGACTCGACGACGCCGACCGCGAGCCCGCCGACGACCGCGCCGCCCAACGACTCCAGGCCGCCCAGGATGATCGCGGGCAACGCCTTCAGCGCCACGATCCACAGCTGCTGGTCGACACCGGCGCCCGTCGCCACGAACACACCGGCCAGCGCCGCGAGCCCGCCGGCCAGCGCCCACGACAGCGCGAACACCGACCCGACCGAGATCCCCTGCGCCAGCGCGACTTCCTGGTCGTAGGCGACCGCCCTCATCGCGAGCCCGATCCGTGAATAACGGAAGAAGGCGAACAACGCGACCGTGACGACCGCGGTGGTCGCGATCATCACCAGATAACGCTGCTGCACCTCCGCACCCAGGAACGACACCGTGTTCAGGCCCCACGGATCGCCGACCTGCCGCACGTCCAGGCCGATGAACGCGTTCGTCACGACCCTGACCACGACATCAACACCGATCGTGATGATCGCGACCACGAACACCGGTTTGCCGACCATCGGCCGCAGCACCGTGCGTTCGACGCCCAGCGCCAGCACCGCGATCACCACCGCGGCCACCAGCACCGCCCCGACGAACGACACCGCGGGCGAGAGGTACGAGACCAGCACCGCGCCCGCCAGCATGAACGCCGGCTGCGCGAAGCTGATCACCTGCGTCGACTTGTAGATGATCACGAAGCCGAGCGCGAGCAACGCGTAAATGGACCCGGCGCCGAGACCCCGGATCAACGACTGGAGAAACTCATCCATACATGCTCTCCACGAGGTCGTCGAACATCTTGCCCAGCGCGGATCTCTTCACCTTCTGGGTCGCGGTCAGCTCGCCGTCCTCGTGGTCGAGCTCCTTGGGGAACATCCGGAACTTCTTGATCTGCTCGACCGTGGCGAACTTCCCGTTCACCTCGGTCACGATCTGCTGCACCAGCTCCAGGACCTCCGGCTTCTCCGACAGGTCCCGGTAGGTGGTGTAGGTGATCTTGCGTTGCTGCGCCCAGTGCCCGACCGTGTCGAGCTCGATGCCGATCAACGCCACCAGGTACGCCCGCTGGTCGCCGATCACCACGGCTTCCTTGATGTACGGGGAGGTCTTCAGCGCGTTCTCGAGCTCGGACGGCGCGATGTTCTTGCCGCCCGCGGTGATGATGATGTCCTTCATCCGGTCGGTGATCTTCACGTGCGTCTCGTCGACCCACTCGCCGACGTCACCGGTGTGCAGCCAGCCGTCGGACAGCACCCGTCGCGTGGACTCGGGGTCCTGCCAGTAGCCGGCGAACGTGCCGCCGTGCTTCGTGAGGATCTCGCCGGTCTCCTCGTCGATCCGCAGCTCGATGCCGGGCTGCGGTTCGCCGACCGTGCCGATCTTGACCCGGCCCGGCCGGTTTCCCGTTGCCACGGCGGTGTTCTCGGTCATGCCGTAGACCTCGTGCATCGGCACCCCAATGCCCATGAAGAACTTCAGCACGTCCGGTGCGATCGGCGCGGCACCGGACGCGGCGTACCGGACGTACCGCATGCCGATCCGGGCCTTCAGCGCGCGGAAGCAGAACAGCCAGCCCAGCGCGTAGATCAGCCTGCTCTTGCCGGTGTGCTTGCCACCGGTGTGCACCAGCGTTTCGCCGATGCCTTCCGCTCGGCGCAGCCAGAACCGGGTGACCGAGCGCTTGAGCCAGGACGCCGACGACACGCCGATCGTGACGCCCGCCAGCACCTTCTCCCAGATCCGCGGTACCCCGAACAGGATCGTCGGCTGCACCTCGCGCAGGTTCGCCTGCACCGTCTCGATGGACTCGGCGAAGTGCACCTGCACCCCGCTCGCCGCGCTGAACCACGTGGTGAAGATCCGTTCGGCGACGTGGCACAACGGCAGGTACGACAACGTGACGTCGGTGGAGGACGGTGGCGGCGAAGTGAAACCACCGCCCTCCACCAGCACGTGGACGGCGAACTCGACGTTCGCCACGGTGAGCATCGCGCCCTTGGGCGGCCCGGTGGTGCCGGACGTGTAGATCAACGTCATCACGTCGTCCTGCTCAGTTCGCGCCATCCGCTCGGCCAGCTCGTCGCCGTGCTGGTCCCGGTGCCGCGCGCCCAGTGCCAGGAAGTCGTCCCAGGCCATGAGCTTCGGGTTGTCGTAGCGCCCTTTGATGCCACGCGGTTCGAGATAGACGATCCATTCGAGGTCAGGCGTGTCCTCCAGCACGAGCAACGCCTTGTCGACCTGTTCCTGGTCCTCCGCGATGAGGATTCGCGCGCCGGAGTGGGACAGGAGGTACGCGACCTCGGACGCCGGGTTCGTCGGGTACAGCCCGACCGTGATGCCGCGGGCCGCGACGATCCCGAGGTCGGCGTAGAGCCACTCGCGCCGGTTCTCGGAGTGGATCGCCACCCGGTCGCCCGGCTGCAGTCCCAACGCCAGCAGCGCGTCGCCGACCAGTTCGACGTTCGCCCAGTAACAGGCCCACGAGACTTCCTGCCAGATGCCGAAGTCCTTGGCCCGCAGCGCGATCTGATCGGGCGTGTCGGCCGCCCGGTTCTTCACCCTCGTGACGACGGTCGTGATCATCTTGGGTGTGGTCGTCCCAGCTGTGGTCGTCTCAGGTGTGGTCATGAGGCCACGCTCCGGTGTTGCTCGCCGAGGTAGGCGCGGATGACGTCGGGATCCTGCTGCACTTCAGCAGGGGTGCCGGTGCGGATCGGGCGGCCGAAGTCCATGACCATCACGCGGTCGGCGAGGTCCATGACGAGACCCATGTCGTGCTCGACCATGATCATGGGGATGTTGAGTTCCTCGCGGACGTCGAGGATGTACCGGGCCATGTCCTCGGTCTCCTCGACGTTCATGCCCGCGACGGGCTCGTCGAGCAGCAGCAGCTTCGGCTCCATCGCGAGCGCCCTGCCGAGCTCGACGCGCTTCTGCACGCCGTAGGGCAGCAGCCCGACCGGGTACCGGCGCCACTGCTCCAGTTCCAGGAAGTCGATCACGTTCTCGACCGCGGCCCGGTTCCTGAGTTCGTCGTTGCGGGCCTTGCCGAGCCAGAAGAACGCGCTCAGAGCGCCGTAGTTCATGTGGTTGTGGCGCCCGAGCATCAGGTTGTCCACGACGGTGAGGTGCGAGAACAGCTCGATGTTCTGGAACGTGCGGGCCATGCCCCGCGCCGCGATCCGGTGCGGGCGCATGCCCAGGAGGTTCTGCTCGTGGAACCGCACGGTGCCCTGCTGCGGCCGGTAGACGCCGCTCAGGACGTTGAAGATGGACGTCTTGCCGGCGCCGTTCGGCCCGATGATGGCGAACAGCTCGCCTTCCTCGACGCTGAACGACACCCCGTCGACGGCCACGACCCCGTCGAACGCGAGCCTGACGTCGGTGACTTCCAGAACGCTCACGACAGCCACCGCTTCCTGCGCTTGTAGTGCTTGACCGCACGGAACGAGGAGGTGCCGAGGCCGAGGTAGAACTCGCGGATGTCGTCGTCGGCGAGAAGTGCCGCCGCGGGCTTGTCCATGACGACCTTGCCGGTCTCCAGCACGTACCCGTGGTCGGCGATGGAGAGCGCCATGCTGGCGTTCTGCTCGACCAGCAGGACCGTGGTGCCCTGTTCGTTGATCTTCACGACGAGGTCGCGGATCTGCTGCACGAGCAGCGGCGCGAGGCCGAGGCTCGGTTCGTCCAGCAGCAGGTAGGAGGGTTCGGACATGAGCGCCCTGCCGATCGAGAGCATCTGCTGCTCGCCCCCGGACAGGTAGCCGGCGCTCTGTCTTCGCCGTTCCTCCAGCCGCGGGAAGAGCTCGTAGCAGCGTTCGAGGTTGCTCTTGAGGCGCTTGGGGCGGGCGTGACCGCCGACCTTGAGGTTCTCCTCGACGGTGAGCTCGGCGAGGATCCTCCGGCCTTCCAGCGCCTGTTTGATGCCCCTGTCGGCGATTTTCGCCGGTGAGAGGCGGTGGATCGGTTCACCGTCGAGCGTGATCGAGCCCTTGGTGACCTTGCCGTCGTGCACGTCGAGGAGCCCGCTGAAGGCCCTCATCAGCGTCGTTTTCCCTGCTCCGTTGGCTCCGAGCAGGGCCACGACCTTGCCCTGGGGCACCTTGAGGCTCACGCCTCGGAGCACCAGCATCACGTCGTCGTAGACAACCTCAAGGTTGTTCGCCTCGAGCACCAGCGCCTCCTAGGGGCCCCTGACATACCGAGCAGTATGCCCGCGCTATGACTTGGATCACAGACGGTTTGCCCACTACGGGCGATTTCGTGATGCGCAGATCGCAATTGGTCCAGCACTCTCCGTGTCCGTCCAGAGTGGACTGGTGACCGATGTGTAACAGGTCGTGACGCGGGTACTCACTCTTCGAACGGTTAGAGATGAAAACGAGGAGGAGGTTTCGTGACCACCATTGAGAAGTCGGTGGACGTCCAAGTGCCCGTGAGCACGGCGTACAACCAGTGGACCCAATTCGAATCCTTCCCGGCGTTCATGGACGGCGTCGAGAAGATCGACCAGGTCACGCCGACCAGGACGCACTGGACCACGAAGATCGGCGGGGTCGTCCGCGAGTTCGACGCGGAGATCACCGAGCAGCACCCGGACGAGCGCGTCGCGTGGACCACGGTCGACGGACCGCCGCAGGGTGGCGTGGTCACCTTCCACCGGCTCGACAACGAGACGACTCGGGTGCACCTCCAGATGGAGTACGATCCCGAGACCCTGACCGAGAAGGCCGGTGCGGCGCTCGGCGTCGTCGGCCACCGGGTCGAAGGCGACCTGAAGCGGTTCAAGGAGTTCATCGAGAACCGCGGCGTCGAGACGGGCGCTTGGCGTGGCGACGTCACGCCGCCGCCCCAGGTCTGATCGCGGTGCGCGTTGACGCCCGACCAGCACTCGGCGTTCGAGGAACTCGGACGCACCTCACGTGACTCGTCGCGCTATTACGCGTTGCGGGACCGCTTGGTGCGCGAGTACCTCCCGCTTGCCCGGCACATCGCCCGCCGCTTCAGTGAACGCGGCGAGCCGATGGAAGACCTCGCCCAAGTGGCGGCCGTAGGGCTGATCAACGCCATCGACCGGTTCGACGTGGGCCGGCAGACGGACTTCCTGTCGTTTGCCGTGCCCACGATCACCGGCGAGGTCCGGCGGCACTTCCGCGACCAGTGCTGGGCCGTGCGGGTGCCGCGCAGGTTGAAAGAGCTGTGTGACTCCATCGACGGCGCGACCGCCGAGCTGTCGCACAAGTCCGGGCGATCTCCCACTCCCTCCGAGATCGCCCGGCACCTGGGGCTGAGCCTGCAGGAGGTCTACGAAGGCCTGCGGGTGGAGAAGAACGTGGCGTTCGCGTCCCTCGACTCCCTGGAGAGTTCGACGGTCGACGACCCCGCCCTGGAAGGCGTCGAGATCCACGAGGCCCTTCAGCCGATGCTGAAGGGTCTCCCTCGGCGTGAGCGGACCATCGTGGTGCTGCGGTTCTTCGGCCGGCTGACCCAGACGGAGATCGCGCGCCGCGTCGGGATCTCCCAGATGCACGTCTCGCGGTTGTTGACCAAGTCGCTGGAGCAGTTGCGACACGATCTGCTGGCTGAAGACTGAAATGAGCGAGCGGGAATGTCCGGTTTTCGCGATACTGGCCGCATGAACCGGTTGCGGTGGCCCCAGAAGCTGGCGATCGGCACTGGCGCCCTGCTCGTGCTCTGGGGGGTCGCCGGGTTTCTCGTGACCGGCTTGTCGTCGTTCGCCGGTGAGTCCGACACGTGGGTGCTCGGGCTGCGCGTCAATCCGTTGCAGAACACGCTGCACCTGGTGTTCGGTGCCGCGTTGTTGCTCGCGGTACCGCGCTTGAAGGCGTTGAGCGACGTCGGCCTGCTGACCGCGGTGTCCTTCCTGGTGATCTTCGGGCTCGGCCTGGCCCGGTACGACGACCAGGTCGTCAACTTCCTGAACGTGAACCCCGGTAGCAACGCGCTGCACCTGTTCGCCGGCTTCGCCGCACTGGCGGCGGCCCAGGGTGCCGCCTGGTGCCGCCAGTGCGACAAGGCCGCGCTCAGGACCGTGTGAGCAGCTTCCGCACCGCCCGTTCCGGCTCGCCGTCGCCGATGACCTCACCGCGTTCGAACGCTTCCGTCAGGCGAGGGTCCACGTAGGACTTCCGCGCGACGGCCGGCGTGTTGCCCAGGTCTTCCGCCACCTCCTTCATCACCGCGCTGACCGCTCGTTTCGAGGGCTTGCCGCGGTCGTGGAGGGCGCGGGCGAACGCCTGGGCGGCGCGGACCGTGGCGTGCCAGGTTCGCAGATCCTTCGCGCTGAACTCGTCGCCCACCAGCTCGCGGAACCGTTCGTTGATGTCGTCGGCGGTGAGGTCCTCGTAGAGCCGGCAGTCCGGAGTCCGGTTCCCGAGCAGGGTCCTGACGGCTCGTGCGAGTTTCGCGTCGGCGATCTCCTCGTCGACCTCGACGCCGTGCTTGGCGGGAAAGCGGAACCTGACCCGGTCGCCGCGCACGCTGAGGTGTTCGCAGAGCAGCGTGGCGACGCCGTGAGTGCCGTTGTCCTCGGCGTACTCCTCGTGGCCGACGCGGAAGACGCCCAGGTCGAGCATGCGCAGGGCGATGGCGAGCAATCGCTTGCGGCCGCGTGACCTCATGTCCGCCTCGATCTGCGCGCGGAACTTCCCGAGCCGCGGGGCGAGCTCGAGCACGCGGTCGAACTTCTCCGCGTCCCGATTGGTGCGCCACTGCTCGTGGTAGAGGTACTGGCGGCGGCCCGCGTCGTCGTACCCGACCGCCTGGATGTGGCCGTTGGGGTGCGGGGAGATCCAGACTTCGCGCCACGCGGGTGGGATGACCAGGGCTTTCACCCTTTCGACGTCCTTCGCGGTGAGGGACCGGCCGTCGGCGTCCAGGTACCGGAAGCCCTTGCCGTGCTTCACCCGCGTCCAGCCGGGCGACGACGGGGAACTGCGGCGGAGTCTCATCTGGCCACCTCGTGGTTGATCAGCACGAAAGGCGGGTACCCGCTCGCCGATGAATGACTACACGGTCGGTGTGGAACAGGAGTTCCTCCTCGTTGACCCCGAGTCGCGGCGGCCGGTAGCGCTGGCGCCCCGAGTCCGGGAGCTGTCCCACGCGCCTGGTGACCTCGACGTCCAGGGCGAGCTGACGCCGTTCCAGATCGAGATCGCCACCGGCGTCACCTCTTCTTTCGAGGAGCTGTCCGAACAGGTCCTGCGCGGCCGGCGGGTGCTCGTGGACGCCGCCGACTCCGCCGGGTGCCGGCTCGTGGCGACGGGCATGCCGCCGATCGGCGAGGCAGGCCCTCCCCCCGGATCGGATGACCCCAGATATCACCAGATCGAGTACTCCCACCGCAGGCTCGTGATCGGGCAGGGTGCCTGCGGGCTGCACGTGCACGTCGGTGTTTCGTCGAAGGCGGAAGCCTTGCTCGCGTCCAACAAACTGCGGGCGTGGCTGCCGACGTTGCTCGCGATCAGCGCGAACTCCCCGATCTACGAAGGAGAAGACACCGGTTACGCGAGCTGGCGGTCGATGGTGTGGTCGCGCTGGCCGGTGAGCGGGCCGCCGCCGTCGTGGGACGGCCCCGAGCACTACGACCGGACCGTCGAGTCGATCATCGCGACGCAGGCCTTGCTGGACAGGGCGATGGTGTACTGGGACGTGCGCCCGTCGGCCGATCATCCGACGGTTGAAGTGCGCGTCGCGGACATTCCGCAACTGGCAACGGAAGTCGCGGTTCTCGCGGAACTGATCCGAGCCCTCGTCGTGACGGAACCCTCCGAACAGCGGGTGGACGATTCCGTGCTGCGAGCGGCATATTGGCGGGCGTCGCGCGACGGGGTCGACGGACTGGCCGCCGATCCACACACCGGAAAACTCTCCCCCGCGTTCGACCGGGCAATGACGTTGGTCGAGCACGTCGAGGTCGCCCTGCGCGATCGCGACACTCTGTCTACTGTGGAGCAGCACATGGACTGGTTGCGCCACAACGGCTGTGGTGCCGCTCGGCAACGACGCTGCCCGGACCCCGAGTCCCTTGTGGACATGCTGATCGCCCGAACGCGTGAGGAAACCTGACTGATGCGCCTCCCTGCACCCCGCGGCCACATGAGCGCCGCTCTGGTCGCCGCACTCCGTCTGCCACCGCAGCCGCGACCGGCGCTGCTCGCCAGTGGAGGAACCAGGGACGCGTGGCAGGACGACGACCTGCAGCTGTCGTTGTGGATCTGCTACGAACTGCGGACGCGCGGCTTCGAGGACGCCGACCCGGCCTGGGAGGACAACGCGTTCCTGGCCCAGTTCCACCTGGCCCTGGAAGCCCGCTGGGAGGCAGGCCTGCGGTCGCTGACCGAGTCGACCCACCCCGCCACGCTGTCCGACGAGGGCCTCGCCGAACTGCGCAAGCACCAAGCCTTCTGGCAACCGCGCCGCGAGATGCGCTCAGTGCTGCGCGACATCCACGGCGACGCCTACGGCGCCCGGTCCGAACGCACCCACTCGGTGCTGTTCACCGTGACGTTGCGCGACCTGGACTGCTCCAGCGTCGACGAAATGCCCGCCCCCACCCTGGCCCTGGCGAACGCCCTGTCGCTGTTCGGCCTCCACCAGCGCCTGGTGGGAGCCCTCGTCGGCTTCCTGACCGCCGTCGACACGATCGGCGGCGACCCGTTCGCGCAGCTGTTGCCGGTCCAATGCCCACCGGACGACATCCGCCTGGGCTTCACCGTGTGCCACGAACTCCACGCCCGCCTCACCCACCACGTCCACGCGGCGATCGCCCAGGGCCGCACCTCGCTGAGGGGCCGCTGGCTCGTCCCACAGGGTGGTCGCGTTAACGTGGGATGCTGAAGCTTTGAAGGGAGACAGCGTGCCTGACCCCACCGCTCTGGCATCCGTGGTCGTAGACCGGATCGCACCCGACGTCGTCGTGCTGCACGTGTCCGGCGAGCTCGACACGACCTCCAGCAGCGAGCTGACCACACCGCTGGACAGCCACGTGGTGTCGTCCAACCGTGCCGTCGTCGTCGACCTCGCCGGCGTGAAGTTCCTGGGCTCCGCCGGGCTGGAGGCCCTCGTGCTCGGGCAGCAGCGTGCCTCCAAGTCCGAGGTCGAGTTCGTCGTGGTCGCTTCCACGCGGGCTGCTCTGCGGCCCATCGAGGCGACCGGGCTGGACTCGGTGTTCACGATCCTGGGGTCGGTGGACGAGGCGGTGCAGCGCTACAAGTCCTGAGTGAGGTGGGTCCATTCGCCGCTGCGGACTGCATGGTCCTCGCCGAGGAAACTGATCTCCCAGCCCTCCGGCCACTCCGAGTTCATGGTTCCCGGGTTGACCAGGACCTGTGCGTCCTCGAAACCGGCGCGGTCGGCGAACGACTCGCCGTCGAACGTCGCCGCGGCGAACGACGTGGTGCCGCTGAACGAAGCCCTGCTGAAGTCGACTTCGAGGAACGACACCCCCGCGAACACCGCCGAACCCGCGAACGAGGCGTCGGCGAACCACGTCCTGCCTCCGAACGCCGCCCCTGCGAAATGTGCATCATGCTCAAACGCCGCCTCGGCGAAGGACACCGAACCGGTGAACGACGTCCTGTTGAACGACGCGAGCCCGGCGTACTCCGCTGACAACCGCGCGTTTCCGAGGAAGGTCGCCTGGTCGAACCTGGCCGAGGCGAAGCGAAAGCCGTTCACGTCGAAGTCGACGAGCACTGCTCCGCTCAGGTCGATGTGGTGCACTCCCCAGCAGTCCTCACCGGGCCCCAGGCGATCGGCGAGGATCCGCTGGGCGGTGAGCCGCACGTCCAGCTCCAGCCGCGCCTCCACCAGCGCGGCTGAGGCACCTGGGCCGCGCGGAGCCTGGATGCTCGTCCTGATCCGCGAGTTCCGCAGGAGCGGCCGCCGCACGCCACCTGTTTTGATGGTCCGGTCTGATGGCGGGGTGTACGGCATGCGCAGGTAGGCGCACAGGACCTTGATGATGGTCCGCCGGGTCTCCTCCTCCTGCTGACCCAACCGCTCCAGCGCGTACAGACCGCCCAGCCGAACGGGAGCCTTGGCGTCACCGAGCTGCTGCACGGCTTTCGAATACAGCTCGGTGATCCGCCGTGCTCCGTTGTCCGCGTTCGTATCCGCCTGAGCCTCTTCCTGGGTGCGTTGCCTGCGCGTCGCCAGGTAGAGCGTGAACAGGCCACCGCCGCCCAGCGCGATGCCGGACGCCACCTTCACCACGTCGAGCTGCGCGGCCGTCCGCTTCTCCGGATCGGTCCAGCTCTGCTTGCTCACCCACAGCCACAACGCCACCAGCACCGCGCCCGTGAGCAGCAGAATCGCCGCAGAGACCAACGGCATGGTCCACGGTGACATCGGCTTCTTGGCCTTCATGCCCTACAGGTCGCGCGGCGCGCCGCAAGTGCTACCAGGGCAGCGTGCCCTGAGCGTCGAAATACCCACCGGTCGGCCCGTCCGGCCCGACCTGCGCCATCCGCACGATGATCTCGGCACCCTGCTCCACGGTCTGCCGCCCAGTCCTCTGGTTCAAGTCAGTAGCCGTGAACCCCGGCTCGACCGCGTTGATCCGCATCGCCGGGAACGCCTTCGCGTACTGCACCGTCACCATGTTGACCGCGGCCTTCGACACCGGGTAGGCAACCCCGGGATACCCGCTACCAGCCGCGGCAGTGGCCAGCGAGGCCAGGCGGCTGCTGACGTTCACCACAACCGGCGCGGCCGAGCGCTCCAACAACGGCAGAAATGCGTGCAGAACGCGGACCATCCCGAACAGGTTGACCTCGAACGTCTCCCGCATCAGGTCGGCGGTGACCTCACCGGCCCCGACCACGCCCTCGTCAGTCCACTCCGGAGCGATACCCGCGTTGTTGACCAGCACGTCCAACGACCCCACGGCCTCAGCCGCCGTGGCCACCGACGAGTCGGACGTGACGTCGAGCTGGACGGGCCGCGCGCCGATCGAAGAGGCGGCCGCCTGGCCGAGCGACAGGTCGCGGCTGCCCAGCCACACGGTGTGGCCGGCGAGGACGAGCTGGCGGGCGGTCTCCAGGCCGAGGCCCTTGTTCGCGCCGGTGATCAGCACAGAAGCCATGCGTCCACGCTACGACCTGGAGCGCGATCCAGGGCAGAGCATCAATCCTGGCCGATGTCCTCGTACCAGAGTTCGGGGTGCTCCGAGATGAACGACGTCATCAGCTGGACCAGCGCGGGATCGTCCACGACGGTGATGCCGACGCCGTGTTCGGCGAGCCAGTCGTGGCCGCCGTAGAACGTCGCCGCCTCGCCGATCAGCACGTTGGAAATGCCGAACTGGCGGACCAGGCCGCTGCAGTACCAGCACGGCGAGAGGGTCGTGACCATCGTGGTGCCGCGGTAGCCGCGCTGGCGGCCGGCGTTGCGGAAGGCCGAGGTCTCCGCGTGCATGGAGGCGTCGCCGTCCTGCACGCGGCGGTTGTGGCCCCGGCCCAGCAGACGGCCGTCGCCGTCGAAGAGCGCCGCGCCGATGGGGATCCCGCCCTCGGCGAGTCCCATGCGCGCCTCTTCGACGGCGACGGCCAGCATGTCTGCAGCAGCGGTCACTGACCAAGCCTACCCGGAAGGGCATTCAGGCAGTCTTGAACAACTTCACCGTCATCGACGTGCCGGACTGCCGGACAACGCGAAGACCGACGCCGACGGCGGGCAGCTTCACCCCTGCGTTGGGCTGTTCCGCGTACCAGTACTGCTTCGTGTCGTCGAACGTCGGCTGGGCCGCCGCGCCGCGGACGTAAGAAGCCTTGCCGTTGACGTGCAACGTGAAGGAGTCCGACTTCTGCAGCGAGAACGGCGCGTCGTAACCGCTGACGGTCGCCGACCAGCGCTGGCCCTCCAGGTTGTAGAGGGGTGCCGGGTTGGCGTCGATCGGCAGGATCAGGCCCTCACCGGGGTGTTCGCTGACGTTGTTGTCGAGCAGCGAGGTGTTCCACAGCGACACGAGCAGGCCGTCCTGGTACGGGAAGTGCTCCACGTAGTCGGGCTTGTCCGGGAAGCTGTAGCGGTAGGGGCCGGTCTTGTTGTACTTGCCGTACGACTCGTAGGTCCGGTTCGACGCGATGTAGAACTGGTCGAACGTCTTCGTTTCCTTGCCCTCGGTCGTGCGGAACCCACGCGTGGCCCACACGCCGGCGGTCTCACCGCCGTCCGTCAGCACCGGGGCGCCATCGGCGGTCACGGTGATCGAGTCGGCGAAGAAGCCTTGCAGCGCAAGGGCCCCGTCGGTGCGGTAGGCGAGACGCAGCTTGGTGTTCTTGCCGGCGTACGCGTCCAGCGGAACGGTGAGGTCGACCCACTGGCCACCGGACGACGCGCTCAGAGCGGGCGCGTCGGCCGAGTCGCGCTGGAAGGGTGCGCCGTTCGCCACGCCGTCGAGCTGGGTCCAGCTGCCGTCCTCATTGGACGCTTCGACGTAGAGGTAGTCGTAGTCGACCTCGATGTCGTAGCGGGCCTTCAACGACAGCGACGCCGACGTCTTGCCGCGCAGGTCCAGCGGGACCGTCATGGAGTTGTCGAGGTCGTTGCCCTTCTCGCTCCACCACATCTTGCTGCCCGCGAAGGGGGTGCCGTAGTCGAACGACTTGGAGATGTCCGGCAGCACCACGACGAGCCCCTGGGCCTTCGCCGAGTTGTACTCGTGCGGGCCGAGTTCGAAGACGCGTTCCTGGCCGGCGACCGCGACCTCGTAGTCGAGCCAGCCGAGCTGCAGCTTGTCCCACGCGGAGAACTCGTTGGCGCGCTCGCCCGGCGCCTCGCCGGGTGCGTTCACCCGGTTCTGGGCCATGATCGACCACCAGTTGACGCCGTTCGTGCCGCCCGCGGTGTCGTAGTGGTCCGGCAGACCGAGGTCGTGGCCGAACTCGTGCGCGAACACGCTGACGCCGCCGTTCTCGGGCTGCACGGTGTAGTCGCCGACCCAGATGCCGGTGTCACCGATCTGCGCGCCACCGAGCTTGTTGGTGCCAGGGCCGGTCGCGTAGTTCTTGAACGCGTACCCGCGGTGGCTCCAGAGCGCGTCCTCGCCCTGCAACGGGTCGCCGTCGGCCTGGTCACCACCGGCGTGCACGATCTGGAAGTGGTCGATGTAGCCGTCGGCCTCGTTGAAGTCACCGTCGGCGTCGTAGTCGTAGCGGTCCCACTGGTCGTACTCGGCCAGCGCCGCCTTGATCTGCGCGGTGGTCTTGCCCGCGGCCTTCTGGTCGGCGACCCACTGCGTGACCGCGTCCTTGATCAGCTCACGCGAGTTGTTGCAGATGTTGTCGCCGCACGGGTAACCGTTGCTGCGGCCGTAGCGGGCCTCGTTGTACTGGACCTTCACCCAGTCCGTGACGGTGCCGTTGACCGTGTACCGCCCGGAGGACTGCTTGTCGTAGAAGTTCGCGACGGAGTTGGCGTCCTTCTTGCGGGAGAAGTACAGGTCCTGGAAGTACTGCCGGCTGAAGTCCGGGTGCCAGATCGTCGTGTTGTCGACGGCCCTGTCGGGCTCGGGGATCTGGTTGTGCACCGGCCCGTCGAACCGCTGCGGGCCCGGCGTGTTCGGGTTCGTGTCGCGGTCCGGGTAGTCCGGGTGCCGCTCGTTGCCGAACTCCGCGAGGATCACGAAGATCTTGTCGGTCTTCTCGCGCTTGAGCTCGACGTACTGGTCCTTGTTCTGCTTCTTGCCGACCTTCGCGACGGTGCTGGTACCGCGCTTCTCGGTCTTCGCCTCGCCGGTCAGCACCTCGGCCAAGGCCTGCTGCTTCAACGCACGGCGCTTGATCTCCAGCTCGTGGGGCTGCTCGTCGGACTGCTGCTTCACCTGCGGATCCGGCTGCTGCGCCGGTACCGCGACGGCGGGCGTGACCAGGCCCGCCGTGATGAGCGCGAGCGCCGCTGCTCCCGCCAATGCTCTTCGCACGTTCGTTCCCCTCTCGGAATACCGAGCGGACGCTACGTAGCGGATCGGTCACTCGACACGTCCGAAAGTCGGTTTCCCCCCCGGGTGAGCCTTTCGGGCGCCGACTGTTCGGCGTATAACCGTCTGCGGGTCGGGGCTGATCCAGGGAGTCCACATGAGACGTCTCCTCACGGCCGCCGCCGCCCTGGTGCTGATCACCTGGGGCGTTGCCGCGACGGCCGCCCCTGCGGCGCCGTCCGGATACCTCGTCGGCAGCGCGTCACCGCTGACCGCCACCCAGGTCGACCAGCTCAAGGCCGCCGGTGCCCAGGTGCACGTGGCGTACCGCAACTTCGGCGGTGCGGCCGCCGCCATTCCGAGCTCGAAGGTCGCGGCGGTGCGCGCGCTGCCGTTCGTGACCTCGGTGAGCGCGGACCCGATCCGCAAGCTCGCCGCCCTCTCGGACCCGGCCGCGGCGCCGTTGCCGAACGATCCGTACTGGCACGACCAGATGAACCTGGAGAACGTGTCCCAGACCGGAACAGGCGTGTGGGTGGCCGTGCTCGACTCCGGCTTCTACCCGAACTGGCGTGACTACTTCGTCGAGAGCGACATCCTCACCGACAAGGCCCGTGCGTTCGTGGGTGTCCTGGGCAACCCCAACGCCAACCAGTGGGACTCGGGCAGCGATCCGCACGGCATGGCGGTCTCCGCGACGATCACCGGGCACCGCTTCGCCGACGACACCGACGAGGGCGGCTGGGGCACCGGCTACGCGACCGGTTCACCGGGTACTCGCTGGATCCCCGGCGTGGCGCCGGGAGCCAAGGTCATCCCGGTCAAGGTGTGCGAGCCGATCGGCTGTTTCGGCAGCGCCATCAACGCCGGTGTCGACTACGTGACGTCGCTCAAGAAGGCCAACCCGCGCCAGCCGATCGTGATCAACGAGTCGCTCGGCGGCGCAGGCCTCGACGCCGTCGAGAAGGCGGCGCTGGACGCGGCGGTCAAGGCGGGTGTCGTGGTGGTCGCGTCGGCGGGCAACGAGGGTGACGCGGGCATGGGCTTCCCCGCCGCGTACGAGCCGGTCGTGTCGGTGGGCGCGGGCGGCTGGACCCGGCAGTGGAGCGACTACCCCGACAAGACGTGGTGGCTGGACGACGTGCCGGAGACCGGTGTGTCCGAGGTGTACGTGACCGGGTTCTCCTCACGCCAGAAGGCGGGCCAGTACCTCGACGTCGTATCCGAGGGCCGGTACCTGCTGCTGCCGTACCCGTGTGCCCAGCTCTACAAGGACGGCCAGGTCGCGTCGTCGACGAACGTCCGCACGTGCGCGTCGAAGGCGACCCCGGACAACGCTTCCGCCTCGCCGTTCCAGTACCTCTTCATGAGCGGCACCAGTTTCTCCGGCCCCGCGGTGGCCGGTGTGGTAGCGCTGATGCTGGAACGCAACCCCGGACTGTCCAACGCGGACGCTCAGTTCGGCACGCTGACCGATCCCGCGTCGTGGGGTCCGGGCGAGCTGGAACGCCGGCTGGAAGCGTCGGCGACGCCTCTCGCGCCCGGCTCGGTGACCGTGACGCACCGGACCGGCGGTCCACTGGTCGAGACATGGGGCGCGGACGCCATCGGGCACGGCTGGGTGTTCGCGGACGACGCGGTGAACGCGGCCGGCTGAACTGTTGACCGATCGCCTGGCACGTCGGGAGAGTAGGAGGTTCCGTTCCCCGACGTGTCGGGAGGTCGACAGTGTCGTCGATGCAAATCGGAGTCAGCAGGCCGCCGCTGGACGTAGCCGACCTGCCAGAACCCGAGGACGTCTTCAAAGTTCGCAGACTGGGCCCGCTGCAGGTGGTCCAGTTCGTCATCGGCCCGAGCCTGATCGCGCTCGGCATCTCGATCGGCAGCGGCGAGTGGCTGCTCGGCCCGCAGGCGGTCGGCAAGTTCGGTTTCGTCGGCATCGGCTGGGTGATCACGGTGTCGGCGTTGCTGCAGACGTTCTACAACGTGGAGATCGCCCGCTACGTCGTGGCGACGGGCGAGTCACCGGTCGTCGGCTGGGGACGCGTGCCACCCGGCTGGAAGTTCTGGGTCCCGGTCTCGCTGGCGGTGTTCTACTTCGCCTTCATCTTCGGCGGCTGGGCGGCGGGCGCCGGACAGGGACTGTTCGCGTTGATCGCGGGCCGCGGCTACCGGCCCGACGAGATCGAGTACGTGCGGCTGCTAGCGATCGGGCTGCTCGTGGTGGTCTTCCTGATCACCGCGGCCGCCCGCAAGGTGTCCCGTGCCCTGGAACTGACGAACTGGGTGCTCGTCGGCACGCTGCTGCTGGTCCTGATCGTCGTGACGGTCGCGATCGTGCCGTTCTCCGGGTGGTCGGAGGGAGTTCGCGGCCTCGTGACCCCGGCCGCGCCACCCGCGGGCATCACGGCGACGCAGCTGGGCGGCCTCGCCGGGTTCACCGCGCTGGCGTCCGGGCTGAACTGGTACGCGATGAGCCACTACCGCGACAAGGGTTACGGCATGGGGCACCGCGTCGGGTTCATCTCAGGCATGCGCGGCGGCAAGCAGGAGCTGCGCCCGGTAGGCGTGACCTTTGTGGACACCCCGGCGAACGCGTCGCTGTGGAAGCGCTGGTACCGGCTGCTGCTGATCGACCAGTGGGCGGTGTTCTTCGTCGGCGCGATGCTCGGCATGCTGCTGCCGACCGTGCTGATGGCACACATCGTCGCGGTGACCGGCCAGCAGCCCACGGCGGCGAACGTGCCGACGTTCTCGGCCGAGCAGCTGGGATTGCTGTACGGCCAGGGCATGTTCTACCTGATGCTGGTGGTGGGTGTGCTGGTGCTGTTCTCCACGCAGCTCGGCATCTTCGAGGCCCTGGTGCGCAACTTCACCGACGCCGCGCACGCCGTCTCACCCCGGCTGCGCAAGCGGATCGAGGACGACCCGCGCCGCTTCTACTACCCGTTCATGCTGCTGGTGCTGGTGATCATCGCCGGCGCGCTGCACCTCGCGCTGCCGGTGGAACTCGTGCAGATCTCGGCGAACATGTCGAACCTGGGCGCGCTGATGTTCCCGTTCGCGTTGATGTACCTGAACTCCCGGCTACCGCGGCCGGCCCGGCCGTCTTGGTGGCACTACGTGATTCTGTCGTTGAACGTGGCGTTCTTCGGGTTCTTCTTCGTGAACTTCGTCTACGAGTTCTTCACGGGAGGTCCGCTGGTGCGGTTCTGACCCACACCTCGGCGGACGCGATGTCGTAGCCGTCGGCGCCGACGCTGTTGAAGCCGTCCGCCAGGAACAGATCCATCACCGGCTGGCTGACGACGAGATCAGTGCCGTTGTCGGCGAGCCCGAGGTCGTCCACCCCGGGCTCGCCGTGCACCTTGAGCCACACCAGGTCCGGCAGCACGCCGGCTGCGTGGTGACGATGCAGTCACCGAGCCAGTCGGCCACTTCGTAGTGCACCCGCGTGACGACGTCCGTCGTGCGATCGATCTCGAACTCGTCGCCCCAGCCGCCCGCGACCTCGGGCTCGATCAGGTGGTACGTCATGCCGCACCCTGGAACGGGAGGCCCGCTGGGGTGCGGTGCTGAGGTCAGCGACGGCTGAAGTGCTCGATGTCCCCGAGCGCGTTCTCGGCGGCTCCGCCGATGTCGGGGTCGTCGAGCAGTTCTCGCAGGCGTGGGACGACCTCGGGCAGCACCTCGCCGTCGAGCCGGCCGACGTGTCCCAGGCAGGTGACGGCGAGCTGACGCAGTTCGGGGTGGCACGTGTGGTCGAGCAGAAGCCGTTGCAGCTGCTCGCGGTCCGGCTCGTGGTGGACCAGGCCGAGCATGGCCCGCGACGCCGCGATGCTGTCCGCGCCCAGCTCCTCGTGCCAGCGCACGACCCATTCCGCGATGACCACCTCGGACGAGCGCTCGATCCACTCGGCGAGGTCCCCGGTCACGGCGGCCCAACCGCCACCCTCCACGCGGATGATCACTTCGTCGTTCACCACGCCCACGAGCGGGTCACCGTCACACTCGAACACCACTCCGCCCAACGCCGAGGTCTCGGTGACGTACCGGTAGTTGTCCATCGCGGCGCGAACGCGATCCAGGAGCGTCATTTCGGCGGCAGCGCTTCCACGAACTCGCGGCACCGCGCGATCCAGTCGTCCAGCGCTGTGTCCTCCGACACCGCGCCGCCGTCGACCACCACCCAGCCGTTCATCGGCCGGCCGGTGAAGTCGAAGACGCGCGCGCCCGGCTGGGCCAGCGCGTCGGCCTGCGCCTCGGGACCGACGCGTGCGATCAGGTCGGGGCCCAGCACGCCTACCAGCATGTTTCCGTTCCACATGAACACCAGGCTGCCGAACATCTTCTTCGTGCCGATGCCCGGTAGTGCTCCCAATGCGTCGCCCAGGCGGTGCGCCAGGCCTTCGTCGTACGCCACACCCTGAATACTGTCTCAGCGAGTTGCCAGGCGCCTCTCAGATTCGTGTGGCTTCATGGACGTACAGGACATATGAGGAGGCCATCTTGTTCGGCGTTGTCGGCTTCGTGCTCGGGTGGCTCTTGACGTTGTTCATCCTCGTGATGATCGGCCGGATGATCGTGGACTGGGCGGTCACGTTCCAGGCGCGGGGTGACTGGGTGTGGAAGGTGCGCCGGGTGACCCACGGCCTCACCGAGCCAGTGCTGGCGCCGGTGCGCAAGGTGCTGCCGCCGCTGCGGTTCGGCGGGTTCGGGCTGGACCTGGCGTTCACGGTCGTGTTCATCGCGGCACTGATCCTCAGGTCGATCGTGTGGTGAGGACACCGGGGTTGAGCAGGCCCTGAGGGTCGAGCGCGGCCTTGGCGCCGGACAGCGCCGCGCCGAAGACGTCCGGACGTTGCCGCGTGTACCAGGGCATGTGGTCGCGGCCGACGGCGTGGTGGTGGGTGATCGTGCCGCCCGATGAGATCAACGCCTCGGACACCGCGGCCTTGATCTCGTCCCACTGCGCGGTGAGGCTGCCCCACCGGCCGGGCGCGTAGATGCCGTAGTAGGGCGCGGGGCCGTCCGGGTAGACGTGGGTGAAGCGGCACGTGACGACGCCGATGCCGCACACCTCCCGCAACGCCTTGGTCGCCGCCTCCACAACGGACGCGTGCAGTTCGGGGAACCGGTCCCAGGTGCACGCCGTCTCGAACGTCTCGGTGATCATCCCGTGCTGCGCCATCGCGTCACGTTGGTAAGGCATGCGCAGGAACGACTTCCGCCACTGTTGCGCCGCACCCTCCACGACCTCGCCCGCGCCGCAGAACTCCAACGCCCGCGCGAGTTTCCCGTCGACCGGGTGATCGGCGGACTCGAACGCCAGCACCAGCACGGCCTGTGCGGAACCGGCGTTGAGGAACGCCTCCGCCGGGTCCAGCAAACGGCAGTTCGCCGGATACAACCCGGACTGCGCGATCAACCGTGTCGCCTCAACGGCCCGCTCCCACGACGCGAACCGCACCGAGGCCCCAGCGCGATGGACCGGCGGCGACTGCAACCTCATCCACGCCTCGGTGATCACCCCCAACGTGCCTTCGGAACCCAGGAAAAAGCGATCCGGCGACGGCCCCGCCCCTGAGCCCGGCAACCGCCGCGACTCGCTGATCCCTTGTGGTGTAACGACCCTGAGCGACTCGGTCAGGTCGTCGATGTGCGTGCAGAGCGTGGCGTAGTGGCCGCCGGCGCGGGTAGCGAGCCAGCCGCCGAGCGTCGAGAACTCGAACGACTGCGGGAAGTGCCGCAGCGTCAGGTCGTGCTGCTTCAACTGAGCTTCCAGCGACGGCCCCAGCACTCCCGCCTGGATGCGCGCGGCCCGGCTGACCGGATCGACCTCCAGCACCTGGTCCAGCGCCAAGAGGTCCAGCGTCACCACCCGCTCGAGGTCACGCGGCTCCACCCCGCCCACGACGGAAGTGCCGCCGCCGAACGGAATCACCGCGACGTCGTGCGACCCGCACCAGTCCAGCACGTCGACCACGTCCTGCTCAGTGCGCGGCCGGGCAACGGCATCCGGCAACGACCCGACGTCCCCGGCGAGGTTGCGCGTGACATCGCGGTAAGCCTGACCGCGCGCGTGACTGAGCCGATCGATCAGGCCGGTCGAGTAGAGGTCACCAGGCGGCTGGACGCGGGACTCCGGCACCTCCAGCGAGGCCGGGTCCGGCGGCGAGTGGAACGTCAGGTCCGCGTCCGGCAGCACCGCCCGGACCCGGTCGACCAGCGCACGGCGTTCATCGGGGGTGACGGCGTCCTCGACGTTGCCCCAGCCCCACCACGACCTCGTTGTCATGACGAGCAACCATAAGCGAAACGCCGACGTTCCGGTATGCCTCGACTACGCGCGGCCGAACTGATCTCCCTTGGTGGCGTCGAGGAACGCCTCCCAGCCCGCCGGGGACACCGGGAGGTGTGGCGCAGTGGGCGCCTTGCTGTCACGGACACCCACTCCCGCACCGATCTCCACGCAGTTGTTGCCGTCAGGGCTGTAGCTGCTCTTGCGCCACATGGCGTGGCCTCCTCAGGAGACGATGTCGGTGATCAGACTCCTCGATTCTTCCTCATCCAGAGCCACACCCGCCAAGGACTTGAGGACCTCCGAGTAGAGATCGACCGACGCGTGGTCCTCCATGAAGAGGCCGGAGTTCATCGTGTCCGTGTACACGACCGGCGAGATCTTCTTGAACTTCATCAGGCTGAACTCACCCATGGTTCCGGCGTGCGCGCCGATCCGCGTCGGAACCACCCGAATCGAGACGTACGGCCGCACCGACAACCTCAGCAGGTGGTGAAGCTGGTCCCGCCACACGGTTTCGCCGCCGACAGGTAGCAGCAACGCCTGTTCGTGCACGTAAAAGAAGAACTTGCGTCCCGGCTCCAGAATCCGCTGCCTACCGACTCGCGCCTCCACACGCTTGTCGATGTCCTTGGGGTCTGCTTTCGGCCAGACCTCGAACAGCGGCCGGATGTAGTCGGGAATCTGCAACAGGCCAGGCACCAGTGTCAGGTGCCAGCTGTGGATCTCGCTCGCCACGGTCTCGTGCTCGATCAGCGTCCGCATCTTGACCGGCAGCAAGCCCTTGTAGTGCTGCCACCAGCCCTTCTCCCGCGACACCTTCAACAGCGCCATGAGGTGGTCGAACTCCTCCTCCGGCACACGGCAAAGACCCAGCAGCCGGGCGAAGTCGATCTCGTTGACCCCGCCCTTCCCCGTCAACAGGTCCGAGAGCTTCTGCGGATCCCATCCCAACAGTTCCGCAATGGCGCGGTGCGACATTCCGGTCGAGTCGACAACAGCGCGAACCGCCGCACCAAACTCGCGGCCGCGCACGGTGGAAGTTCTAGCTGGCATGCGCACGAAGGTAAGCCGAATTCCGCCGCGACCAACACGGTTTTGGTTCAGGTCCAACCGAAAAGGCGGTCGTTGGAAGGCGTCCACCGCTTTCGTAGGTGCCGTGTGTGTGCAACGGCCGTGCGGTAGAACGTTGCTCATGCACAACGAGGTCCAGCGCAGCACCGTGCACGGCCACGTCGTCCAGGCGCACGAGATCGGCGAGCTGCACCTGCACGGTGACGAGGTGTCGCACCCGCCGCTGACGTCGTGGCAGGATCGCCCGGACCTCACCGAAGAACTCGAAGACCTCCTGCACGTGCAACGCGACGCGGCAGAAACACTCCCCTACCGCCTCCTGGGCGTGCGGCAGCCCGAACTGACCCGCGTCTACGTCCAGCAGAGCGTCCGCGAGACCGAACGCAGGCAGGGCGACCGCCCTGTCCCGATCCGCGAGGTCCTGGCGCGCGGCAAACACCTCCTGATCACCGGCGAACCCGGCGCCGGCAAGTCCACCCTCGGCCAGATGTACGTGCAGCGCCTCGCCACCGAGTGGCTCGAGGCCAGCGCCGACCCGCCGTTGCCGGAACCCGTGATGCCCCTGCGAATCGCGGCCAAGGCGCTGGCGGACGACCTGCCGTGGAGTGAACTGCTCGCCAACGCCGTCCGCAGCAGCCGCCTCAACGCCACGCTCAAACCAGAACTCTTCGCCAAGCGCGCACTGGGCGCCCGCTGGCTGGTCTTCGTGGACGGCCTCGACGAGATCGCCGAACCGGAACGCCGCGACCGCGTGATCGACGCCCTGGTCAGCCGCATGCGCCGGGGCAGCGGGCACCGCCTGGTCATCACCACCCGCCCACTCCCGCCAGACGAACTGCAGAAGCTGCACGGCCAGGACATCGACCTCTTCACCATCCAGCCGTTCGGCCCGGTCGAACTGCAGGACTTCGCCTCAGCCTGGTTCCGCGCCCAGAACCCGACGAACTCGAAGGACCGCGCCGCCGAGTTCGTCAGCCAGGTCCACGACGGCCGCCTGCGCGAACTCGTCCGCAACCCGCTGCTCGCCACGATCGCGGCCATCGCGAACACCCTGGAACCCCACCGCAAACTCCCCCACAACCGCGCGGATCTCTACGAGCGGTTCATGAGCTACCTGCTCGACGACCAGGCCAGCGGCCGCAACACCCTCGCGGAACTCCGCAAAGCCCACGCCGACGACCCAGGTCGCGTTCAACAGATCGAGTGGCTCTACGAACGCCGCCAGGACCTCGTCGAACAACTCGCCGTGAGCCGCCTGGAATCCGAACAACCCCTGCTCGAAGTCGCGTTGTTGTGGGACCACTCAACGAGGCCCGAGGACATGCTGGCGGTGCTGACGAGCACCGGGCTGTTCGTGCACGGCGACAGCGGGTTGCGGTTCCTGCACCACTCCTTCGCGGAGTTCCTCGCCGCACGAGCGCGGGCGGCGAGGATCCCCGCCGACTTCCCGAACCTCGACGAGTGGGTCGAACTGGGCACCCAGCCCGCCAACGAGAACTCGGTGCTCTTCACGTTCGCGTTGTGGGGCCGCGAACCCGGCCACGACCTGGACCTCGTGATCGCGCGACTGCTGGAAGGCGGCGTCAAACACGCGCTGCTGGCCGGGCGACTGCTGGCCGAGGACGTCTCCATCACCTCGGGACGTGCGGACGAGGTAGTCGACCGTCTCGTGAAGTTGTTGCTCGCCAACGGGGTCAGGGAGAACCCGTGGGAGGACGGTCTGGTGATCGGCCGCGTGCTGGCCGGACTCGACAACGAGGCGATCGCCCACCTGTTCGTCCCTGCGCTGCGGGACATGCGGAACAACGACGACCTGCCGGACGTGGTGCGGATCGGCTGCGCGGTGGCGCTCGGACACCTCGAATCGCCGGAGCACGCCGCGACGTGGATGCAGGAGCACGCGGACGTCCGCCGCTCGTACGCGCTGGCCGCCATCGCGACGGGACTCGCCGAGATCCTCCCGAACGGCGCCGACCTCGCGGAAGAACTCCTGCTGCGGCTCATGAAGACCACCGACAGCTACACCCTCGGCATCGCGGTGATCGACACGCTGGGGTTCGACATCGACCGCCGCGAGCCCGCCCGCCGCTTGCTGCGCGATCTCGTGCGACGACTGAAGGTCGACGAGTCGGTCCGGCCGGGCAGTCCGCACGTCCCGCACTTCGGCGCGCTCTCGGACACCACCCCGTTCGGCTGGCACGTCCTCTGCACCCACGCGGTGGAACTGGACTGTCCGGACGAAGCGATGTGGCTGGCCGAACGAATCCTCGCGCAGTCCTCCATCAGCAGGTATCAGTGGATCACGGCGGCCAACGCCCTGCTGACACACCGGGGCGAACTCGCGTTCAACGCGGTCATCGGCCGCGCCCGATCGTTGACGCCGGACCATGTGCTGACCGTCGCCCAGCTGATGATGTTCTTCGATCGTCGCCTGATGCGCGAACTCGCGTACTCCGTCGTCACTCGCCCGACCGCGGACAACGACCAGTTCGTCCGCGCCTGCGAACTTCTGGCTCCGGTACCGCCGGACGTGCTGAATCTGATCACGGACCGCCTGTCGCTCAACCCGTACGACCTCGTGCGACTGGCCGAGGGGCCGATCGACCCGGCGAGCATCGTCCACCGGCTGGAGGTGGCCAGGTGTGATGACGAGCGGCAGTCAGCCGGGCTGATCGCCGCCATGCTGGAACTGGGGATCAACCCTGACGACGTGCACACCCAAGTCGCGAACGGGCTGCCCGTGCACCGCGCCACAGCGGCGGCGGCGCTCTTCAAAGCCGGGCACGCCACCCAGGCCGAACACCTCGTCGGCACGCTGCTCACCGAACCGCTCGACGCCATGTCCGCGGTGATCTGCCTCGACGGCATGATCGCCAAGAAGGTCCCCAAGGAAGCGCAACGGCTGTACGACCACCTGCGGATCGTGGTCGGGCAACACGACCTGGACGTCGCGCGGCGGTTCGCACCGATCCTGCACCGGGTCGGGCATCCGGAGAAGGCCGCCGAGGTCGCGCTGGACGCGTTCCTGCGGTCACTGGGCAGCCACGAGGTGGACGACTGCGTCGGTACGCTGCTCGACCTCAGCGGATCAACGCACGCGGACGTCGTGGTGGAGAAGGTCAGGGAGTCGAACCTGAACGTGTGGCAGCGAATGGACATCGCTGACCTCTTCATCAACGACGGCCTGCTCGACCACGCCGTGATGCTGTGGCTCGACGTCGTACGGCACCACGACCTGGAGATCGCCAAGGGCGTCGAAGCGGCGGTCAAGCTGGTGCAGGTCGGCCAACGCGCACAGGCGATCGAAGCAGCCACCGGCAACCGGGCGCTGCTGGCCTGGCTCCAGGCCTGACCCCGATGCCGGTCGGTTAGGCCATTACGGCTGGTCAGGTGCCTTGTCGCAGACTTTGAGGTGGAGCGGGCGGCGTCTGACCTCACTGTGGTCGACGCGGCCGCCAAAGCCCGGTCGTGGGAACGCTCTCAAGGCCGCGAACAGCTCGGTTGGTAGTAGTTACGCGCTCGATGATCATGAGTTGGTAGTACTTGCACACGCCCGGCCAGCCAGGAGAGCGCGAACATCCAGATCGGCATCGCCTCTGGAATGCGCGACACGCGGCTCGTCGAGGACCACAGTCTGCGCATACCCCCTAACCGACCGGCATCGGGCCTAACCCGCGCCGAAGCAGACGAACCCCACTGCCGCGGCGTAAGCAGCGTCGTCCGCAGCGGCCCGTTGCACCGCCGCCAGAGCCTCAGCCGGAGCCATACCTGCCGCCAGTTTCTGGTGCAGCTCCACCATCACCGGCGCCGTGCCGTCGGTCGGCACCGGCACCACGGGCGCGATCAACGTCCGGGTGCCGAGCCCGAGCAGCGCTGCGGTGAAGCCCATCAACTCGTCGCCGGGCCGGACCGCGGACTGGCCGGTGTCGCACGCCGACAGCACCACGACGGTCGGCGGCGTATGCAGGCGTTCGATGTCGTAGACGGTCAACGGCCCGTCGGCCAACTCCAACGCAGAGAACAGCGGGTTGTCCACGCGGAACGAACCGTGCGCGGCGATGTGGGCGAGTGCGGCACCGTCCATTGCGGACGCCACGGCGCTCACGGTTGCTTCCGCGTCAACGAGAACGCGGCCCGGCACGTGCGCACTGATGGCCTTGATCTCGGCGGGGGCGGCGGCCATCCGCGGTCCGGCGGCCAGCACCGACTCACCGGAAGCGTCGGCGACAGAACACGCGCGCAGCCACACGGAAGCAGAAGGCGCGACGGTCACCTGGCGGTTCAGCACCGCCCACGGCAGGCCGTTCAAGGCACCCGTCGGCACCACTACCAGCGGGCGGCCGTCGATCCGCGCGGCCAGCGGGTCCAGCAGGCGCCGAGCCAGCAACGACGCGGCGTGCGAGGCGGAAGAGCGGGCCACGGCGAGGTTCGGCAGCTGCGGCGGCAAAGTCACGAGCCGGTGCAGGGCGAAGCGCAGCAGCCGGATCTCGCGGACCACGCCTTCCACGGCACCCAAAGAGTGCAAAGACGCGCGGCCGCCGGCCAGCACCACGGCCATCAGCACGCCGTCGTACTCGACGAACTCGATCAGCGCGGCGGTACCCAGAGCCGACGCGAGTGACGCGACCGGCGGCGGCTTGAACACCGCCACCTCACCGGAGGTCTGCCGGGTGAGGTCGCGGACGCGTTGCTCGGCGCGGACCAGCTGGACGCGCAGGGCATTGGCCGGTTTTCCTGCCAGCACAGCGGATTCGACGTCCGCGGACATCGCACGCAACGATGCCAGCGCGTCCTCCAGGCGAGGATCGTCCGGCGGCGAGACGGACTTCATCCGCAACGCGCCCGCCCGCCAGCTCTCGGTCCACGACAGCACGCGCGCCGCGTTTCCCGAAGCGACGGCCAGTCGCAGCCCCTCCAACGCCAGCGCCTGGCCCTGCACGCCGGTCGACGCCCGCAGCTCGGCCGCGCCCAGGGACACCCGGTACTCGTCCAGCAGCCCGATGCCCCGGCGCAACGCCGACGAAGTCCCGCGCACGTCACCGGAGAGCTTGCGCCGCAACGCCTCCGCGTACCAGCCGCGCACCCGCAAGCCAGCCGGGCCGCGCAACCGCGACGCGGCGGCAGCGGACAGTTCGGCGACGGCACGAGCGCGATGGCCGAGGTCGGCGGCGACCAGACCGGCGTCGATGCGGGCTTCCAGAGCTGGCAACCGCCAGTCCATCGCGTCGAGCTCGGAAGCGACCCGCGACAACGCCAGCCGCAGCGGGCGGGTCCGGTCGCCGCGCAGCACGGCGGCGTGCAGCTCCAGGTACCTGGCACCGGCGGCCCACAGCAGGCGTTGCTCGCGGCGGAACCGGCGGCGTGCCTCGGCGGCGAAGCCGTTGGCCGCGTCGGGGTCGTCGTCCAGCAGGGCGATCCGCGCACGGAAGTACAGGGCCTCCGAGACGCCCAGCGGGTTCTTCAGCGCCTTCAGCTCGACGATCGCCCGGTCGGCCGCCGCGCGGGCCTCGTCCAGCAACGGCACCGAGACGAGCAGCTCCAGCCGGTTCACCAGCAGCACCGGGCGCATCACGTCGAGCCGCCGGTGCACCTCCTCCGCCTTGTCGAACAAGGTCAGCGCGGCAGGGACGTCGCCGCCGCGGGTCGCCATGATGCCGGCGTTCCAGTGCACGTCGGCGACACCGAGCTCCTGGCCGAGCTCCCCCAGCAGGGACGCCGCCAGCTCGAAGTCCGCCGACGCCTCACGCATGTTGCCCACGTACGCGCGCACGAGGCCGCGGTTGTTCAGAGCGCGCGCCTCGACGAGTTGGTCTCCGACGCGGCGGGCGCCGGCGATGGCCGCGGTGTAGTCGCGCTGCGCGTCGTCGTAGCGGGTCAGGTAGTGGAAGACGACGCCGCGCTGCATCAGGGCGGCCACCGAGTCGGCGCCGGTCAGCTCCGGCATCGCGTCGTCGAGCGCCTTCAACGCCTGCTTCTGCTTGCCCGTGTAGGCGAGCACCCAGGCCAGGCTCATCTGCGCCAAAGCGGACAGACGGGGCAGTGAAGCGGCGGACGCGATCTTGATCGAACGGCGCAGATGCCGCGCCGCGCCGGGGAAGTCGTGCATCTCGCGCAACGCGAGGCCGATCGCGCGTTCGGCGATCGACCATTCCGCGCGATCTTCCGTCGTGCGGAGCACCGCGCGGGCCATCTCCACGGCCGCGCGCGGGTTGCGCTGGCGGGCCTCCAGCGCGTCCTCCGCAGAAAAGTCGGTCACAGCACCACTTTATCCGCTGTGGTAGCTTGATCAAGCTCGGTCGGGGTGCCCGTCAACGCTGCTTTAGTGAGGCCGTGGTGTCGAAAACGCCAGAAAGCGCGGAGCTTTACCAAAGAGCTTTTCTGCAGCTCATCGCCGACGACAAGAACATCAGCTTCCACGCCGAACGCGGGCGTGAATTCCTTTATCGACCCGGTCAGCTGCTCGTCGGCACCGACGATCAACAACGCGTGGTCGAAAAGCTTCGTGAAAACAACATCATCGCCCGGCCCGGCGAAGGTTTCGCCGGATTGGCGCGATTGACGTTGCCGAACAACGCCGAGGACATTCCGCGCATTGTGCGCCTGTTGCGCGACCAGCGGAACTGGCCGAACGAGCGCGTGCCGCTCGTGCAGCCGCACCACGTGATCGTCGGCCACGGCGGCCTCGTCATGGGCAACCCGGGCGACCGGCCGTATCCCGCCGAACCGATCTCCGCGCCCAAGTCCGACGACCGCCTCAGGGACGTCCGGGTCGGCATCATCGACACCGGCATCTCCTCCGGCGCCGACAGCGACCACTCCGACTGGTTCGCCGAGCGCTACGCCAAGGAGGCGGACGACGTCGACCCCGCCTACAGCAGCGGCGACCAGTTCGCGTTGCAGGGCGGGCACGGCACGTTCGTCGCGGGCGTGATCCAGAACGCGGCGCCCGGCGTCTCGTTCGACCCGGAGGTCGCGCTCGACCAGAACGGGTTCGGCGACGAGGAACGGCTCGTCCGCAAGATCGCGGAGCTGGGCCAGAAGAAGATCAACGTGCTGAACCTGTCGCTGGGCTGCTTCACCGAGGACGACGTGGCGTCCGAACCGCTGCGGCGCGCGATCGAGGGCCTGCCCGCGGACGTCGTCGTGGTCGCCTCGGCCGGCAACCAGGGCACGCAACGGCCGAGCTGGCCGGCCGCGCTGTGCGGGGTCACCGCCGTCGCCGCCGCCGAGCAGAAGCGGGACGGTTCCATCGGGCCCGCGTTCTACTCGAACTGGGGCCACTGGGTGGACGCCTGCGCGATCGGCAACCGCGCCTCGACCTACCTCAAGGGCGAGTGGCACCTGCCGGGCGAGGCCGCCGCTACGCCGTTCGCGCTGTGGGCGTACTGGTACGGCACGTCCTTCGCCGCTCCCCTGGTCACCGGCCGGATCGCCGCCACCATGGCCGCGGAGGGCATCACCGCAGCTCAAGCACGTGACAAACTGTTGACCGGGCCGGACTTCCATCCCGGCTACGGAGTTTTCGTCAAATAGTTGTATCTGGGAGGCAACCTCGGCCTCCGCCAGTTGTGACCGCAAGGAGTCGACGTGACCTCTGCATCCCCGATCGCCGCGCTCGTGAGCGCGGCGGCCGAGGGCGACCAGTCGGCGTGGAACGAGATCGTGGACCGTTACACGCCCCTGGTGGTGTCGGTGATCTACAAGCACCGGCTGCGCCCAGCGGATGCGGCCGACGTGAACCAGACGCTGTGGCTGCGGCTCGTGGAGCAGATCGGACGGCTGCGCGAGCCGGAGGCACTGCCCGGCTGGATCATGACGACCACCCGCAACGAGTGTCTGCGCGTGCTGCGCGTGCAGCAGCGAACGCACCTCTACGACCCGTTGTCCGAGTCCGACGCGCTGGAGTCGGAACAGACGGACGCGGACGTGGAGTCGGACCTGCTGGCGGTGGAGCGGCGGCAGGCGTTGCGGGACGGGTTCGCCGAGCTAACCGACCAGTGCAAGCGGTTGCTGACGAAGCTGATGACCGATCCGCCGCCGAGCTACCAGGTCGTGAGCGAAGAGCTCGCGATGCCGGTCGGCAGCATCGGCCCGACGCGGATCCGCTGCCTGGAGAAGTTGCGCAGGACCACGGCGCTCTCGGCGTTCCTGGGATCGCCACTGATGAAGTCACAGCAGAGAGGAGGTGTGCTGGGTGCGGCACGACTGGGACAGTGACGAGGTACTGCTCGACGCCTTGCGCGATGCGTTGAGCACACCTTCCGAGGACGTACCGCCGGAGTTCGTCGAGGCCGCGAAGGCCGCGTTCACCTGGCGGAACATCGATGAAGAGCTGCTGCTGATCACGTCGTACGACTCCGTGCTGGACGACACGCTGTTCGCCCGTGCGCGGTCGACGTCCACGGCACGGCAGCTCGTGTTCGACGCGGACGGCGTGTCGTTGCAGGTGGAGGCGTCGGCGGCCGGCGTCACCGGGCAGCTGATGCCGGCGTCCGGATCCGTCACGCTGGTGACGCCGTCCGGCGACCACGAAACGGCAGCGGTCGACGAACTGGGGATGTTCGTGATGGGGGTCGCGCCACGCGGACCGGTGAAGTTCCGGTTCTCCGGTGGTTGCACCGATTGGTTTATCCTCTGACTCACATTCGAGTGATGATGGAATTCATTCGTTCGGCCTACACCCGCGGCCAGTAGGGTTGTCGACGCTCCGAATTCGCATCGCGAGAGGTGTGTGCCGCTGTGGTCGATCGAGTCAGCTGGGTCCCGGAAGGCGTGAACGTCGACGTTCCGAGTTCCGCTCGGATCTACGACTACCTGCTCGGCGGTGGACACAACTTCGAAGCGGACCGCGCGACAGCGGAAGCGCTGATCAGGGTCCTCCCGGTGCGCGGCATGGCGCGGCTCAACCGCGCCTATCTGCGCCGGGCCGTCCTGGAACTGGCGGATCTCGGTGTCCGGCAGTTCCTGGACCTCGGTTCGGGCATCCCGACGGTCGGCAACGTGCACGAGGTGGCGCACGAGGTCGCTCCCGACTCTAAGGTCGTGTACGTCGACTTCGAACCCGTCGCGATCACGCACGCCGAGCTGATGCTGGCCGACGAGCCGAACGTGACCGCGTTGCTGGCCGATCTGCGCGAGCCGGAGAAGGTGGTGGCGCAGGCGCGGGAGCTGCTGGACTTCTCGCAGCCGATCGGGCTTCTCGTCGTCGGCGTGCTGCAGTTCATCCCGGACTCCGACGACCCCTGGGGCGTGTTGTCGAGGTACGTGGAGGCGCTCTCGTCCGGTTCGTACCTGGCGCTGTCGCACTTCACCGCGGACAGCATGCCCGCGGAGATGGCCGCCGGTAAGGAGATCTTCGCCAAGACCGCGGAGCCGATCACACCGCGGACCAAGGCCCAGGTGACGGACATGCTGGCGGGCTTGGAGATCGTGGAGCCCGGCATCGTCTTCACGCCGCAGTGGCGGCCGGAGACCCCCGAGGACGTCGGCGTGGACCCGACGAAGGCGAACATCTACGCCGCGGTCGGCCGCAAGCCCTGATGCCCGCCTCGCCACTGGCACAGCGCTGGGCGGCTGTTCTCATCGAGAGCGCGTATTCGCCGATGTCACGGCGAAAGCTGACGCAGCACCTCGATGAGCACGTCGCCCGGCTGAGTGCTGGGCAGGCGGCGCTGGCCATCGGCGAATGGCTGGTGCGCAAGCGCTTCACCGGCCCGGACTCGTTGCGGCGCACGCTGGAGGTGCTCGCACCGGAACTCCCCGCCGAGGCGCTCGGCGCGCTCGCGGCCGGGTACGTGCGGGCGACGCGCGACCAGCTGTTCGCCGAGCAGGAGAAGGTCAAGAACGCGCTGCTGAAGGCCGTCGAGGACGCGCAACGCGACCTGCACGACAGCGAGACCCGGTTCGCCCAGGTCTTCGCGACGACGGCGGTGGGCATCGCGATCTTCGACCTGCACGGCACGGTGGTGGAGGCGAACGAGTCGCTGGCCACCATCCTCGGCCACGAGGAAATGCCCAAGGAGCTCTTCACCGAGGCGGACGGGATCGCGCTGGCGGCCGCCTGCGCACGGATGATCGCGTCCTCTGTGGACACCGACCGGCGCGAGCGGGAACTCACTCGCAGCAACGGCGACACGGTGTGGGCCAACGTCGTGCTGTCGGTGCTGCGCGGGTCGGACGGGCTGCCGAAGTTCCACGTCGCGCTGATCGAGGACGTGACCGAGCAGCGGATGTTGCAGGAGTGGTTGCGGCACCAGTCGTTGACGGACCTGCTGACCGGGCTGCCGAACCGCGCCTCGTTCACCGACAAGCTGGAGTCGGCGCTCGCGAGCGGCGAGCCGCACACGCTGGGATACCTGGACGTCGACAGCCTGACGATCGTCAACGACGGCCTCGGTTACGCGGCGGGCGACGCGGTGCTGGTGGAGGTCGCGCGGCGGTTGCGGGCCGTGCTCCCGGACGCCGTGGTGGCACGGGTCGGTGGCGACGAGTTCGTCGTGCTGATCCACGGATCGCCCGACGTCGCCGCACTGGCCGCGATGATCGACGAGGAGCTGTCCGAGCCGGTGTACCTGGAGGGCACGGGCGTCGCGGTGTCGACGTCGATCGGTTTCGTGCACACCTCGGGGGCCGGCGTGGATCCGACGGCGGTGCTGCGGCGGGCGCATTCGACGTTGCGGCGGGCCGAGACCGGCGGCAAGAGACAGTGGGCGATCTACGACCACGAGGCCGACTTCGCCGATCGGACCCGGTTCGCACGGATCGCGGCGATGCCCGGTGCCTTCGAGAACGGCGAGATCTCCGTGGAGTACTCGCCGGTGTCGTGGGTCTCGGGCTCGCTGGCCTTCGTCGAGGCCTCACTGCGGTGGGGTGCGACCCGGCACGACGAGGTCGTCACCTACGCGGACGCGCTCGGCCTGGCCGCGCGCGTGGGGCAGCTGGTGCTGCACGACGCGTGTTCGCGCGGGGAACCGGTGCTGGTCAGGCTTTCCCGCGACCAGTCACGGGATCCGGACCTGGCGGCGCACGTGCGCTCGACCATGCGGGCCTGCGCGTTCCCTGCCTCTTCGCTGTTCCTGGCGCTGGACGTGCGGTCGATGCCCGACGGCGAGGAGAACCTAGAGGTGCTGCACGACATGGGCGTGCACGTCCTGCTGCACGAGTTCGGCGGCGGCTTCGCGGGGCTGTCCACTGTGGACCGCAGTCCGGTGTGGGGTGTGCGGCTGGCCAGGCCGCCCTCGGAACGGCTGGCGCGGCAGGGGCTGGCGTTGATGGTGCCGCTGCTGCGGTCGGCGGGCGTGCACGTGATCGGCGGGCCCGGCGATCCGGACGAGCTTCACGCGCTCGGCGTGGACCTGGTGGTGTCGTGAGTGGTTGTGGCCGTCAGGGAGACCACAACCACTCACGAACCGACTAGCTAGGCAGCGTCCTCGAACGTCGTGGCCTGAACAGTTACGGCCGAGCGGAAGTTCGCCTCGACCTCGGCCTTCTCCTTGGCACTCGGGTTCGGGTTCTTGCACGACGTGCCGGCACTGGCCCCGGACATCAGGTCGGTGCAGAGACCCGTCCTGCGGTCGGGCAGACCGAGCAGGTGCCCGAACTCGTGGGCCGAGATGCGGACGGTGTCATGTCCTTCGTTCACCGCCTGGGTGCCCATGACCCAACGGCCGCGGCCGAGGCTGGACACGTAGGCACGGGGCCACTGGTTGTCCACGCTCACGGTGATGTTCGCGGAGCCGGCCACCTTGACCAGCTTCACGTTCGCCACGCTGGCGTTCCACACCTGCGCACCCTTGTCGATGGCAGCCTGGAACTGACCGGTGTTGCTGGAGTTGTACGTGACGTTGCGGGCCGCAGCTTGCGCGGTTCCGACGAGACCGGCCGAGAGGGCGGCAACGCTGGCGACCACAGCAATTGTTTTGCGCAGGAACACAGGAATCTCCTCGCAATGCAGGGTAATTGCTCCCCGACTGTATCGCTGCGGCGTTGCGGCACAAGAAGAGTCAAGTGTGAACCGGCGCTGACACGGTCCAGAGACTTCGTAGGTGATCCGGTGCCGTGGCCGAACGACAGGCCCTGCGGCAAGCGGAAATGCGCCCTACTACTGATGTTCCTGGCCGTCCCGCACCCCCGAACAGATCGCCGCCAGATGGCGGAATAACTCTTGACCCCCTTCTGGAAGTGATGATCCGGAAGGGGGTCAGGAGTGCGGAACGACTAGGCGAACGAAGGCTGGCGCAGCGCGTGTTCGACCAACGCGATCAGGATCTGCTTCGTCGACTGCCGGTTGCGGGCGTCGCACGGGATTATCGGCACCGACGACGGAATCGTCAGCGCGTCCCGAATCTCTTCCGCACGGTGGTGCATCAGTCCGTCGAAGCAGTTCACCGCGATCACGTAAGGCAGATCGCGGTCCTCGAAGAAGTCGATGGGCGCGAACGCCTCGTCGATCCGGCGGGTGTCGACCATGACGACGGCGCCGATCGCGCCGCGCACCAGGTCGTCCCACATGAACCAGAACCGGTGCTGTCCTGGCGTGCCGAACAGGTACAGGATCAGGTCCTTGTCGAGCGACACCCGGCCGAAGTCCATGGCCACCGTGGTGGTGACCTTGTCAGGAACCGCGGACAGGTCGTCGACTCCGACCGATGCCTGGGTCATCACGGCTTCGGTGGTCAGCGGGGTGATCTCGGAAACCGAGCCGACGAACGTCGTCTTGCCGACGCCGAACCCGCCCGCGACGACGATCTTCGCCGACATCGCGGTCAGATCGACCCCAGGTGACCCCGGACGACCCGGAGCACCGTTGCTCATGGGAACTTCTCTCTACTCAGGCGCGCATGGAAACGTGCAGCTGGGCACGGATCTCCGGGGTGAGCTGGAGACCGACCCGCTCCACCAGGCGGGTCATCGCGTAACCGATGAGCCCGATGTCGCAGTTGGGTGCGGCGAGCACGGCCAAACACGACCCGTCGCTGATGGACATCAGGAAAAGATAGCCCCGCTCCATCTCGACGACAGTCTGCTTCACCTCACCCGCTTCGAAACAGCGCGCCGCGCCGAGGTTCAGTGAAACCAGGCCGGAGGACACAGCGGCGAGCTGCTCCGCACGGTCGTGCGGCAGGCGGTCAGAAGAAGCGAGCAACAGGCCGTCCGCGGAGACGACGATCGCGTGCGCGACACCGGCGACCCTGCTGACGAAGTCCTCGACCAGCCAGCTGAAGTTGTCCAGTTCCTCAGTCGCGGTGGTCACTGGCGTTCCCTTTCTGCGATCACGGGGATGCCTCCGACGGCGGAGTCGAAGAGCGACTCGCGGCCCATCTGGACGCCCTTCTGGTAGGTGGCGAACCGCTGGCGCAACCGGTCGGCCGATCGGCCGGGGATGCTCGCGGAGGCCAGCTGAGGTGCCGGTGACGACGGCTTCGGCAGCGAACCGGGCACCAGGCGTGCCTTCGGAACGCGCTTGGGCAGACCGTTCTCCGTCGTCTGCGCGGTTTCACCGGTGCCGAGCGCGCCGGCAGCGCGCCAGCCCTCATCCGCCGTTCCCCAGTCGGACTCGGCGAAGTCGGCGACCGCGCGGGGCACCGCCGTTGGTGCCTCGATCTTCACGGTTTCCGCTGAACGCTGCCGCTTGGGCAGGCCGTTCACCGTCGTGCTCTCCGCTTCTTCCTCTGCTCGCTCCGGCTCCGCTGACGGAACGTCCATTGTGGATCGTGCGGCTGGTACCTCCGCCGCCGGGGTCTGGAACCACCGCGACAGCTCGTCGTGGGTGATCTCCAGGTCGGCGTCGGAGATCGCAGGGAAGATCTCGGTGGCGGGATCGGCCGGGCGCTCGATCGGCGGCTCGTAGGAGTAACCGTCCTCCGCGGCCTTCTCGTCCGCCTCGATCCGCGCGGTGAACAGACCGTCCGCGGACGTCTGCTCGATGCGGTGCCGGCCGGAGTTGTCGTCCGCGGTGGCGGGCGCCGACGTGTGGACCGGGTGCTCCGGCGTCCACTTCGGCACACCGGAGAGGCCCTCGCCGGTGGACTCGGTGGCGGTGGGAGGCGCGACGGGCAGCGGCAGCACGGGCACAGCGCCCTTGTGCAGCAACGAGACCGGCAGGATCACCTGCGCGGTGACACCGCCCTCGATGTCGTCGTTGTTCGCCAGCGTCACGCGGATCTCGTGGCGCTTCGCCAGCTGGCCGACCACGTACAGGCCCATCTCGCGGGCCACCGAGACGTCGACCTCCGGCGGCTCGGCGAGCTTCGCGTTGGACTCGACGATGTCGTCCTCCTGCATGCCGACACCGCGGTCGTGGATGCGGATCGCGATCTCGCCCTTGCGGGTCTCTATCGTGCGCACGGTGACCTTGGTCGTCGGCTTGGAGAACGCCGTCGCGTTGTCGAGCAGCTCGGCGACGAGGTGCGCGAGGTCGTTGACCACGCGGCCCTGCACCATCAGGTCCGGCGTCGGCGCGATCTGGACGCGCGCGTACTTCTCGACCTCGGACACCGCGGCGCCGAGCACCTCGGCGACCGCGACCGGGCGGGTGACGCGGCGGTTGACCGTCGTGCCGGAGAGCACCAGGAGGTTCTCGCTGTTGCGGCGCATCTGCGTGGCGAGGTGGTCGAGCTCGAACAACGACGCGAGGTGGTCGGGGTCCTGCTCGTCCTGCTCCAGCCGGTCGATGACGCTGATCTGCCGCTCCACCAACGCCTGCGAGCGCCGCGACAGGTTGATGAACATGTCGTTGACGTTCGCGCGCAGGGCCACCTGCTCGACGGCGAGGCGGACGGCTTCGCGCTGCACGAGGTCGAACGCCCGCGCGACCTGGCCGACCTCCTCGGTCGTGTTGATCGGCACCGGGACGATCGCCTCTTCGGCGGCACGTTCCGGCTCGCGGTGCGAACGAATGCGGCGAATCGCGTCGGGCAGCTGGTTGCGCGCCACGTCGAGGGCGCTGCGGCGCAGGATGCGCAGCGGGCGCAGCATCGACTGCGCGACCATCGCCATCAGACCGAACGCGATCAGCAGCGAGATCGCGACCAGTGCCGCGTCACGCCAGGCGTCCGAACGAGCCTGACCCGCGAGGCGAGTGGTCGTCGCGTCGGCCTGGCTCTCCAGCTCGGTCGCGACCTCGCGGACCAGGTTCGCGGTGTCCTCACCGATCTTGAGGACCTCGGCGTCCGTGATGGACACCGGCTTGCGCTCGGCGTCCTGCGCGAGCGCGAGCTTCACCAGCCGGTTGCGACCGTCCACGGACGCACCGGACACGACGTCCTGGAACTTCTGCCGGTTCGCCGGTGAGGCCACGTCGTTGAACTCGTTGAACGCCGCGTCCAACCGGGACTGCGCTGCCCGCAGCTCGTCCGCGGCACCGGGCGCGAAACCCTTGCGCAGCGCGGTGGACGTGAGGAGCGCGTTCTGCTGCCCGAGTTCTTCCTGCGCGACGTAGAGCGCCTCCGCGGCGGTGGCCAGCGGAACGATCTCGGGCTCGCTCAGGCTGGAGATCGCGGCGCGGTGCACCTGGCTGAGCGACGCGATGATCTGGTTGTACGCACCGACCACGGCGATGTCGGGGTACTTGGTGCTCAGCAACGTGACGCGCAGGGCCGCCAGACCGTCCATGGACTGCAGCGACTTGGTGAACGCCTCGTTGAGGGGCGCGCTCAGGGCCGTGGCCGTCGCGCCCGCGTCTCGGTACTTGCCGAGTTCGTTGTCCGTGAGGCCGGTGCGGGCGGCGTGTTCGGGACACGCGTTCTGCCTGCCTGCAGCCACACACTGAACCGCCCAGTCGCGCTCTACCTGAAGCGCGTTCTCCACCTTCGCCGCCTGGTGGCTCACCGCAAGTTCGCGCTGGACGGTGCCGAAGAGTTCGACGTCGTCGAGCTGGGTGTTCAGGCGCAGACCCGCGAGAGTCGCGGTGCTCAGCGCCGGAACCAACAACACCACCGCGAGCTTGCTCCGCAGCCGCCAGTTGCGTAGGCGGAACCGGTCGATGCCTCGCTGGTCCTCACGACCGCGCACCGTCAACACTCCCCGCCCCGTTTAATAGCTGCAAACCTGGTGGATCTTGGAGTAAAACGCGCTGTTCTCATACCGCCGTTCGGACGACAAAACAGCTGGTTCGAGAATCAACAACTTTGACCTGCGCCGCTAAACGGCCCCTAAGCGATAATTCATCTGGTGGAAACGACGAGCGCGGGCAACCGCGATCACGGCGCGATCACAGTTGCCCGCGCTGTTCGTCAACTACCGGAGGGCTGGATGAGCATCGGCTTGACGTCGAGCTCCTTGTCCAGCATCCCGTACCGCTGCATCAGCTGGACGACACGCTGCAGCCGCGTCTGGTCCAGCGTGGTCGGGAAGGCACCGAAGTGGACAAGACCTGCGGTTTCCTTGTCGACCTTGGCGTACTCGACGAGCAGCGGCTCGACCGTGGGGCGATCCGCGGCGTCGGCCTGACCCTTGGCCATCGCGCGCTGGAAGGCGGCCACCGTCTTGGGGTTGTTCTTGGCGAACTGGCCGCTGGTCGCGTAGCCCGCGATCGGGATGTTGTCGGTCGGGCCCGACGCCGCGTCCAGCACCTTGATCTGGCCGGCGACCCGCTGCGCGCGGGTGATGAACGGCTCGACCATGAAGGCCGCGTCAACGGTCTTGTTCTGGACCGCCGCCTGCATGTCCGGGAACGGCATCTCCTTGAACTTGACCGAGTTCACGTCCACGTTCGCGGCCTCGAGCGTCGCCTTCGCGGTCAGCTCGGCGATGTTCTTGAACGTGTTGATCGCGATGGTCTTGCCCGCCAGGTCCGCGGGGCCCTTGATGGCGGAGTCACCGGCCGCCAAGATCAGGAACATGTCGGGTTTCGCCTGGTAGCCATCGGCGATGAGCTTGATGCCGTCGACCGCCTTGGCCGCGTCCTTCGACTGGGCGGCGAAGAACGAGACCCAGTTGCCGAACGTGAAGTCCAGCTCCTTGGCGATCAGGCCGGGGATCGCCTGAGCGCCACCCTGGATCACCTTGAGGTCGACCTCGAGACCCTCGGCCTTGAAGTAGCCCTTCTTGATCGCCACGTGGACGGATGCCACGTCGAGGATCGGCAGAACCCCCAGGGTGATCTTGGCCTTCTCGACCTGGCCGTTGCCGTTCGCGTCGGCGGCGGGCGGGGTCTCTTTGCCGCCGAGCAGGCCACAACTCGCCACGGTGGCGAGCAGCGTGGCAAGGGCGATGCCACGGACGGCGATGCGGCGGACTCTTCGAGTCATCGGGAGCACTCTCCTGTCGGAGCGGTGTCGTCGTTGCGGGGAGATCGCGACGGTCAACCACTCAGAGTAGTGATGCTGCTCCAAAAGACCCCAGTTGACCGACACGAGCAGGTTCCAGTCCACTACCTGCGGTGAGCATCTAAGCACAGCAGGCCTAGGGCTAGGAGAACCCAGTTGAAGAGCGCTGTAACGATCGTCGGCGCGGGGCCGGCCGGTCTGACCTTGGCAAACTTGATCCAGCAGTCAGGTATCGACTGTGTCGTGCTGGAAAAAGCTAGTCGCACCCATGTGGAAACACGACCACGGGCAGGAGTCCTGGAGCATCGCTCTGTAACCATGTTGGAGTCACTCGGTCTGGCAGATCGTTTGCTGATGGAAGCAGACCGTCACGGAACGTGTGAATTCCGCGTGAGCGGCCAGGCGTTCCAGGTGGCCTACAGCGACCTGTATGGCGACCGCCAGCACTACGTCTACCCCCAGCAGGAAGTCGTCAAGGACCTCATCGGGGCATTCCTGGACGCCGGGGGTGACATCCGGTTCTCGGTCAGCGACGTGGAGTTGCGGGATCTGACGTCTTCTACGCCGTCCGTGGCCTTCACCAGCGCCGATGGGGTTCGCGAGACTGTCACGAGCGACTTCGTCGCCGGGTGTGACGGGTTCCACGGCGTGTGCCGGCCGGCCATTCCCGAGGGGGTGCTGACGGAATTCTCGCACCAGCACGGAATTGAGTGGCTCGCCATTCTCGCGGAGGCCCCTCCGTCGACTAAAGCCATCATTTACGCGCTGCACGAGGACGGCTTCGCCGGCCACATGTTGCGATCACCTTCCATTTCTCGCTTCTACCTCCAGGTGCCGGTGGGAACCAATTCGTCAGACTGGTCCGACGAACAGGTCTGGGAGGCACTGCACAAGCGCTTCGCACTGCACGACTCCACGTGGTCCCTGACCGAGGGGAAGATCATCGAAAAGCGCGTGCTCGACATGCGCAGCCACGTGGTGGAGCCGATGTCCTACGGCCGGCTGTACCTGCTGGGTGACGCAGCCCACATCATCACTCCGGTCGGCGCCAAGGGCATGAACCTCGCGATGAACGACGCCGCAACGTTCGGACGTGCACTGACGGACTTCTACGCGACCGGATCCGAGACCGGGCTCAAGACCTACTCCGACGACTGCCTGCGCCGGGTCTGGCGGGCACAGGAGTTCTCCCAGTGGATGGTGAACATGATCCACACCGACGTGAGCTCGCCGTTCTTCGGACGGTTGGCCCAGGCCCGGCTGGAGCACCTGGCCGAGTCACCGGCTTACCGCGCCACCTTCGCGGAGAACTACGTCGGACCGTGAGGGCAAATATCTCCCCCTGTGGGGTGAGTCCCCCGCTCCCCTAACGAGTGAAGCGGACCCCCTAGGGATCTCATTTCGTCACGATCTGGGGCCAACTCCCGATGCAGGGGGATGTCGTTCATCCATACGGTTCAACACGACATCCCCCGATCCACCCAGGAGCTCGAGTTCCATGCAGCAGACCGAGACCACCACCGTGCAGACCGGCCCGACCACGGCGCAGGCCGGTGACACCACCGTCGAGACCGGCGGCACCACGGTGCAGGCAGCTGAGCCGACCACCCTGCACGACTTCACCCTCGGCCTGCTGACCGACCTGGACGCACGTGAGGCGTTCCAGCAGGACCCGCTGGGCTGCCTCGAGGCCGCGGGTCTCAGCGACATCACCGCCGACGACGTGCACGACATCCTGCCGCTGGTCCTCGACGCCGCCTCCGTCCCGAACGTCGACGTCCTCGAAGACGTCCTCGGCGGCAGCGAGCTGCCCGCCGTCGACAGCCTGCTGCAGATCGCGGGCAACGCGGAAGGCGCCGCCGGCGTCGCCGACATCGCGGCCCCCTCCGCTCTCACCGCGCTGGTCTCCGACTTCTCCGGCCTGGGCGACGTGTCGAGCACCCTCGACGCCACGCTTTCGCAGGCCACCGACGTCGTCCCGAACATCTCGAACGTCTCGGACATCGCCTCCGACAACGCGGTCGTCACCAAGGTCACCGACATCGCGGGCATCGACGGCATCGACGGTCTCGGCAACGTGCACGACGTCGCCGACGTGCTGGTCAAGGACATCGACACCGACGTCCTAGTGAAGGACGTCGTGGACACCGACGTGCTGGTCAAGGACGTCATCGGCTCGGTCGACGCCGGTCACGTGGACGTCGCGGACGTGGTTGACGTGACCGACAACGTGGTCCAGAACGTCGCGCAGGTCGGCGACGTGCACCACGACCTCGGCCAGGTCATCGGTGACGTCAACGTCGGCGACATCGACGTGCTCGACGGTGGCGTCGGCAACGGCAACAACGTGGACATCCACTTCTGAGTTCTCGAACGTTCCTGGCGGTTCACGGGGGAACGGCCGGCGGGCGCCCTGAGCTCTGCCCCCGAGCGCGGGGCGCCCGCTGTGTCACCGGGCCCTGAAAGGCTTTTGCACGACCTTCCCGCTGTGTCTGGCCTCCTCCTCCCTCCTGCGAGGCCAGGCGCGCAGAACGCAGTTGAGCCCCGGACCGCGACGGCGGTCCGGGGCTCAACTGCGCCTTGATCTTTTTCCCAGTTCTTCCCAGATTTCCCAGTCAGAGCGGGACTTCGGTCACGGTCCGTCAGGAAGAGACGGTCTCGCTGAGCGACTCGCGCTCGGCGGCGGCCCACTTGTCGACGTCCATGGCGGGCTTCCCGCCGACGTTCAGCAGCCGTGCCACCTTGGACCGCAGCGCCACGAAGGCGTCGTCGGTCCGCGTCGTCACCTGGTTCCGCTCGGCGGGCAACGGCACCTCCAGATCGGCCACCAGCCGGGCAGGAGAGCCGCTCAGGACGAGGATCCGGTCTCCCAGGTACACCGACTCGTCGATGTCGTGCGTGACCACTAGAACGGTCGTGTCGTGCTCACGACGCACGCGCAGCAACAGGTCCTCCAGCTCGAACCGCGTCTGCGCGTCCACCGAGGCGAACGGCTCGTCCATCAACAACAGCGCGGGCCGGTACGCCAGAGCACGCGCGATCGCCACACGCTGTTGCATGCCACCGGAAAGCTGGGCAGGCCGCTTGCGGGCGGCCGCACCGAGACCGACCCATTCCAACGCCTCCGCGGCGCGCGCACGACGCTCGGCGCGCGGCAGGGACTGAAGCGGGAACTCGACGTTGCCCTGCACCGAGAGCCAGGGGAACAGCGAGCGGGAGTAGTCCTGGAACACCACCGCGAGGTGGGACCCGTTGAGGGACACGTCGCCGCGCGATGGCGCGACGAGCCCGGAGATCGTGCGCAGCAGTGTCGACTTGCCACACCCCGACGGACCCACCACGCACACCAGCTCGCCGGCGCGCACGGTGAATGTGAGGCCACCGATGGCCTCATAGTCGCCGTAGGTGTGGCCTAGGTCGGCCACCTCAAGCATGTTGCTCATCCCGACTCCTCGGTTGCCACGCCAACGCTCTGCGTTCCACCGCCAGAAGTGCGGTGTTGAGTCCGTAGCCGAGGACGCCCAACAGGACGATCCCCGCCCACATGCGCGTGTAGTCGAACTCGCGCTGTGCCTGCATGAGTTGTGAGCCGATGCCGTTGTCCGTGCCCACGAGCTCGGAGATGACCATCAGCACCAGCGAAAGCGACAGAGAGACCCGCAGGCCGGCGAAGATCTTGGGCGAGGCCGCCGGCAGCACCACTCCGAGAACCCACTGCCAGCGCGGGATCCGGAAGACCGCGGAAGTGTCCACTTTGGTCACGTCGACGGAACGAGCACCGTCCACGCTGTTGAGCAGCACCGGCCAGATCACGCCGAAGACGATCGTCGCGAGCTGCATCGACGTACCTGCCTTGAACAGCAACAGGAACACCGGCACCAGCGCGGGCGGCGGGATCGAGCGCAGGAACACCAGCAGTGGTCCCGCGTACTCCATCGCCCGGTCGGAGCGGCCCAGCAGCAGGCCGAGAGCCACGCCGATCACCGACGCGATCGCCCAGCCCAGCAGCAGCCGCCCGATCGACGGCATCACGTGCTCGGTGAAGTTCTGCGGCTCGAGGACCCACCACTCCCACGCCGCCGAAAGGATCTCCGACGGTGGAGGGAAGAACGGGTCGTCCGCCAGCCAGCCGAGCAACTGCCACACGGCGACGAGCCCGGCGAACACGGTCCACCGTTGAAAGAACTTGGTCACCAGGCCACCCAACGCCGGCGGACACGCTCGAGGCCGTTGTTCAGCAGGACGCCGATCGCGCCCGCGACCACGGTGCCGACCAGCACCTGGTCCATCCGGCCAGGCCCGCTGCGGGCCTCCATGATGAAGTACCCCAGGCCCACCTGGCTGCCCGCCATGAGCTCCACACTCACCATCACGATCAGAGCTGTCGTCGCAGCGAGCCGGATTCCGGTGAGGACGAACGGCAACGCGCTCGGCAGTGCCACCCGGAACAGCACACCCAGCCTGCGGGTGCCGAAAACCCTTGCGGTGTCGACGAGCAACGGATCCAGTTCGTCGAGCGCGTAAATGGTGTTGAACAGGATCGGCCACAGTGCCGCGTAGACGGCGAGCGTGATCTTGGTTTCCGGGCCGAAGCCCAGCATCACCAGCGCGAGCGGAATCAGTGCCACAGAAGGGATCGGGCGCAGGAACTCGATGATCGCGCGGGTCGCGTGGCGTACGGCGGGGACGCTGCCGAGCACGAGTCCACTCGGCACCGCGATGGCGACGGCGATCACGATGGCGATCAGCACCGCCAGGACCGTTGCCACGACATGGGTCATGAACTCCGGCGAGGTCAGTTGCGTGACCAGCTCACCGAAAACGACGGACGGTGGTGGGAGCGCGTGTGCAGGGATGAACGGAGAGCGTCCTAAGAGCTCCCAGAGCACGAGAAACCCGGCGATGCCGAGGAGTCCCCTTGTGAACGCACGCACTCGGTCACCCTAGAGAGTGGATCTCTCCTTCACAATGCGTGCTTGCTCAACTCCGGCTTGTTTCCCGCCGGCGGGGCGCTTCAGCAGACCTTGACGCGCTCCACTTCGCCGAAGCTCTTCACCCATTCGGAGTCCGTCAGCCGTGCGCCGTCTTTTTCACACATCTTCTTGATGATCTGGCCGCTGTCGAGCTGGTACGGCAGCAGCTCCGGATCCTGGCCCCCGCCGCGCACCAGGAAGTCGTGGAACTGCGGCCGGTACACCGCCCGCGTCGAGTTGCCGTGCCCGACGACGTACACGAGCCGGTCCGCTCGGCGGTCGGTGGTGTAAAGCTGCTGCACTTCGAAGATGTTGTCGCGGACCACGGCCACGCGGTCGTCGTCGGAGAACGAGACACGAGCGCCGTACCGCAACGCGCTGTCGAGCTTGGCGCGCAGCACGGGCGTTCCGCTGGGCACGCGCTGCCACACCTCGACGACCGACTCGGGTGAGTGCTCGACGGCGAGCCATCGGCCGTCACCGCTGTAGGTGATGCCGCGGACGTAGACCGGCTGGAGCAACGGTGGCGCGGCACGTTCGAAAGTTCCGCCGATGCTCCAGAACTCGATCGTCGTGACGCCCGCCGCCGCGTCCCAGGCGGCGGTCGCGAGCTCACGGCCGTCCTGGCTCAGCGCGACGGTCTCGGCGTCGCGCACCGGGATCGGCAGCTCCCGCGGCCGGCGGGGGTCGCCCAGGTCGAGCAGCACCCCGCGCTCGGAGGTGTCCGGCGTCGGCAGGCCGAGCTCGACCGCCCCGCCGATCTTGCCGACGACCCGCGAGCCGTCCGCGCTGATGTCGAGGACCTGGAACCGGTCGGGCAGCGGTGCGAGGTAGTTGATGTCGTTCGCGTCGTTGACCGACCACAGGTGCTGCCGGCCGGTGGCGTCCTTCGTGACGGCACGGCGTTCGGCGAGCTTCACGACCCGGTGGTGCTCGGCGAACCTCTTGCCGGGCACCGCGCGGTCCTCGTCGAGGCCCCACATCCGGTCGGTGCCGTCCTCGTCGGTCACCGCCGCCAGCTCACCGCGCGGCCCGACCAGCACGTCGGCGTCGTCCTTCGGCGTGCCGGTGAACGGGATGCCGCGCGCGACCGCGTTCGCCAGCCGCAGCACCTTCTCGGCCTCGGCCGACGGGTAGACCTTGTAACCGACCAGCGCGTACTTGTCCGCGTACGGCCGGCGCTGTTCCATCAACGCCTCGGACTCGGAGATCGCCTTGCCGCCGAGCTCCCGGTCGTGCGCCTCGGTGAGCTTGCGCTCGTTGGCCAGCGCGTAGACGACGGTGCCGGGCACCAGTGCGAGCAACACGGCCATCACCGCGATCAACGCCGTCGACCGCCGCGTCTCGCGTTTGACGCTCTTGTCGACGAACCTGCGTTCCTGGACCGTCAGGAAGTCGCCGAGATCCTTGGCCTTGCGCAGCCGGGCACCCCGGTAGAGCGCCAGCGGGTCGCGGTCGCTCGCCTCCCACAGCTCGATCGCGGTGACGAGCTGCTGGTGCGTGCGGAGGTTCTCGCCCTCCTCCTCGATCCACGCGGCGAGCTGCGGCCAGCGCAGCACCACGTCGTGGGCGAGCTCGATGCCGTCCTCGGTGAGCGTCACCAGCCTGGCCTTGGCGAGCAGGTCCAGCAGCGGAGGGTCGACGTCCAGCCTGCGGTTCCGTCGTTGCGCGTTTCCGTTGCGCTGCACCGAGACCAGCCTGAGGAAGACGCGCCTGACCGCTCTTCGGTCGTCGTCGGTGAGGGTCTCGAAGAAGGCTTCCGCCGCCCGCGCGACGACGTGCTCGATGCCGCCGGACTCTTCGAAGCCCGCCAGCGACAGCGTCATACCGCGCTTGCGCCGCCACGTCTCGACGAGCGCCTGCTGCACCAACGGCAGCGCGTGCTGGTTCGCGGCATCGGCGACCAGCCGGGCGATGACGGCGGTCTCGACGGTGGCGCCGATCTTGGCGGCGGGCTCGGTGATCGCGCGGCGCAGCTGGTCCGCGCTCATCGGCTCGATGGTGATCTCGGTGCCGCCCAGGCTCTTCTCGAGCAACCGGTCGCGGTGGTCCGCGCGGACCGCGAGCACCACGTGGGGGCAGCGGGCGAGGGCGGCGACGAAGTCGTCCTGGTCCAGCGCCTTCTCGAAGTCGTCGACGAGCAGCACGAGGCCGGGCCGGTGTTGCCGGACGCGCAGCCGGAGGTGGTCGGGATCCTGCCGGAACTCGTCGGCGAGCTGCTCCTCGGTCACGTCGTCGAAAACCTCGGTGAGGACGCGTGCCAGGTCCTCGAGGGCGTTCTTCGCGGGCGTGATCACCACGGCGTCGTCGAGGGCGGGCAGGAGGCCGGCCTGGAGCAGCGACGTCCGCCCCGATCCGGAGGGCCCGACGACAACGGTGAGCGGCTTCGCCTTGACCGACTCGACGACCTGCTCGACCAGACACTCACGCCCGAAGAACCGCTTGGAATCGTGCTCGGTGAACGGCACACCACCGGGATACGGCGCGTTCGGGTGCAGGGGCAGCGCGTGTTCGGCAGCCAGCTCACGCCAGCGCTTCGTCCACGGCGTGGCATCGCCTTCACACGCCCGGACGAACGCCAGCGTCAGGGCCAGCGACGGCAGCTTCCGCCCACCGGCCGCGTCGGACAACGCGGTGGGCGAGTAGTTGGCCCGCCTGGCCAGCTCGCGGTAGCTCGGTTTGCCCGCCTGATCGCGCAGTCTCCGCAGGTCACCGGCGAACCGCAGCAACGCGGTGTCCTCCGGACCCAGCGGTCGTTCCCCTCGTGGCATGCCGCCTCCTGGCCGGATTGTCCACCAGAGGTTTGCCCGCCGTCTAACACCCCGCTAATCGGTCACCATCCGGACGCCTGCTTCGTGATCGTTCCACCTATGTGGACGTGCGGCTCAGTCGCGGCACGGCGGAGTGAACGCGATGTCCCCGAAGTACCGCTCCCACTCCTGCCGGCTCATCCGCGGAATCGCCTGCTCGCAGATCCGCACCGCCGGATCACGCGGGTCCACGTCCCACAGCCGCACCGCCCGATCCGCGCCACCCGTCACGACCTCGTCACCCTTGGGCGTGAGCCCCACCGCCGCCACCGGCCCCGCATGACCGCGCAGCAACGCCTGCTCGACCGGTTCGCCCTGGTCAGGAAGCTGCCACAGGCGTACCAGGCCGTCGTTGGTGGCGATCGCGACGCTGTCGGCGCCGAGCCACGCCGAGGTGATGTCGCCGCCGCCGGACGGGATCTCGGCGCGCAGGACCGGGTCGCGCGGGTCGGTGGCGTCCCAGAGGTGGACGGCGTTGTCGGCGGTGGTCATCAGCAGGTCGTCGCCCGCGAACTGGGCGCCGCCGGCGAACTCCTTGGTCAGCGACAGCAGCTTGGCGTCGCGCGGGTCGGCCACGTCGACGAGATGGACGGCGCGGCCGGTGGTGACGGCGGCGAGGATCCGGCCGTCGGAGCGGAACGCCATGCCCGCCAACGGACCCAGGCCCAGCTGGGTGCTGACCAGCAGTCGCGGGCGTTCGCGGCGGAGGTCGGTCCAGAAGCTCAGGGCGCCGTCGTGATCGGTGGTGACGAGAGTGGTGCCCTGCCAGGCGATCGCCGAGGCGCGCACCGGGAGCACGGCCAGTTCGCGGGGTTTGCCGAGGGAGACGTCGACGACGTGGACGGCGCCGTCCTCACCCGCGGAGGCGACCAGGCCGCCGGTCGAGTCCATCGCCAGTGCGGTGACGGCGCCGGCGTGCCTGGCGGCCTCGTGGGAGGTGCGCGGGGACGGCAGGTCGGCGAGGTCGGTCAGCACCACCGTGCCGTCGCGGTGGCCGGTGGCGACCTGTTGCTGGGTCGGGCCCACCACCAGCGCGGTCACCTCTGACTGGGCTTCGCGGAGCACCTGGGAGGGCACGTCCTCCTGGCGCAAACCGTTGCGCGCCTGGGACAACGGCACGAGCTGGTAGGCGGCCAGCGCGACCTGCTGGGCCAGCGCGGGGTTCGTGGAACGCAACGCCTGTGCCTCGCCGACCGCCTTCAGCACGGCCGCGGCGGCGCGTTGTTCCTCGGCGGTTCTGCCGGCCTGCAAGGCGAAGGCGGTCGTGCTGGCGGCGACGACGATCAGGGCCGCGAGCGCGGCGAGCAGCTGGCGCTGGCGGCGGGTGCGTCTTCGGGCGCTCACCGAGACCTCTTCCTCTGCGGCCAGGCTCGCGGCGAGGAACGCGCGCTCCCTCGCGTTCAGGGACAGGCCTTCGGGAACGTTCGCCAGCCGGCGTCCCCGGAACAGCGCGCCCGCGTCCCGGTCGAGCGACTCCCAGGTCTGCGTGGCTTCGGTGAGTTCGCGCTGTGCCTTGATGTTCTCGCGGTCCTCCTCGACCCAGCCCTGGAACTCCGGCCAGCCGCGGATCAACGCCTCGTGCGCGAGCTCGACACCGTCCCGGTCGATCACCACGAGCCGGGCCGCTGCCAGCGCCCACAACACTTCCTCGTCGGCTTCCAGCTCGTCGGGGTGCGCGCGGCGTTTGGTTTCCTCGGCGGTCACGAGCCGCAGCAGGATCCGTTTCGCGTGCGCCTGTTGCCGGGTGGTGAAGCCGTCGAAGAGTTCCTGCGCGGTGCGGGCGACGGCGTGTTCGAGACCGCCGACCTCCTCGTAACCGGCGATGGTCAACGTCATGCCGCGGCGGTGCTGCCACGTCTCCGCGAGCGCGTGCGACAGCAACGGCAACACCGCGGCCTGCCCCACGGCGTCCGCCATCAGCCTGGCCAGCAACGCCGTCTCGACCTTGGCACCCACGACCGCGGCGGGTTCGGTGATGGCGAGGCGCAGCTCGTCCGGCGACATCGCGCCGACCATGACCTGGCTGCCGGCGAGAGCCTCCACCAACTCGGGGTGTTGCGCGCAGTGCCCGTAGTAGTCGGCCCGCACACCGATGACGACCTTCGCGCACCTCGTGAGCGCCGCGATGAGCCACGTTCTCAGCTCCTCGCTGCGGCACAACGTGAACAGCTCCTCGAACTGGTCCACGACCACGAGGTGCCCGTGCCTCCTGCCGAGCTCCTCCACGTCCTTCAGCTCGTCGGCGAGCTCGACCGCGTCCTGACCGGTGAGCCGGGCGAGCGCGACCGCGCACTCCTCCACCGGGTTCGCGCCGGGCGTGAACAACAGGACGGGCTCGCGGGTGCGGGCGATCAACCCGGCCCGCAGCAACGACGACTTCCCCACCCCGGACGGCCCGAACACCCCGGTGAAGCGGTTCCTCGTGGTCAGCAACTCGGCCGTCAACCGCTCACGCCCGAAGAACTTCGGCGCGTCACCGGGCTGGAACATCGCCAGTCCCACATAAGGACTGTCACCGCCCGCGTGCGGTTCGGACCCGGCGACCTCCCGCCACCGCCGCGCCCACTCCTCCGGATCAGCGTCGCAAGCCTTGGCATAGGCCTTGGTCACCGCGAGACTCGGCAACTTCCGCCCACCGGCGGCCTCCGACAGCGCCGCGGCCGAGTAGTGCGCCCGCCGGCTCAGCTCCCGATAGGTGGGGCTGCCCGCACGCTCCCGCAGCCGGCGCAGATCCGCCGCGAACCGCAGCACACCGCTCTCGCCCTCGTCGAGAGGGCGTTCCCGTCTCGGCATCCCGCCATTGTTCAGAGAACTTTGTTCAGCGGCCAACGCCTGACCGTGAACAACCCGTTCGCCCTAACGTCGCCAGGAACGCGTCAACACTGCGGGGAAGGCCCGGTGCTCGCGCCCCGAACCGGCGCCGGTGTGGCCGTGGGTGGCCGAGCCCCAGGTGGCCACCCACGGCTCAGCACCCCTCAACTCCGGATCAGCACACGGGCACGCGTTCGATGTCCGGGAAGTGCTTCGCCCAGTCCTCGTCGGACAGCTGCGGCCCGCCGAGACACAGGGCCTTGGCCACCTTCTCGACGTCCGTGCGCAACGGCCACACCGCGTCCGCGGTCACCGCGACGAACCCCTCCTTCGCCGGCCAGTAGTCGAAAGCCGAGACGTCCTGCGGGAAGTTCTCGAACGCGGCGAGCGACACGGGTTCGTGCCGGTTCTTCAGGCTCCGCACGTGCGCGGACCGGTCCGTGCCGATCAACACCTGGCTGCTGTCCTGGGCGAAGGTGACGGTGAGGCCGGTGCGCGGCGGCACGGGGAACTCGGCCCAGTCGACCGGCTGCGCGGGATCCGCGACGTCCCACACCCGCGCGGTTCCCGTCGCGGTGTCGATCAGCAGGAGAAACCTGTTGTCCGGGCTGAAGTAGCTGTCGTCCCAGAGGCCGGGGATCGTGTTCTCGCCCGCGCGGCGGAGCGTCTCCCCGTCGAACCGCCACAACTCCACGACGCCCGGGCCGAACCGCTGCACCACGAGGGTCCTGCCGTCCGGCGAGAGACGCATGTCCTTCACCTGTCCTTCGCCCGGGACCTCGGTCGCGCGCATGCCGCCGGAACCGTCGTAGGTCCAGACCGTCGGCACGCCGGGCCGGATGGAGACGACTCCGACGAACCTGGACAGAGTGCTGTCCGCCGTGACGTGGATGGGCGTCGAAGAGATCAGGGCGAGCTTGCGCGGCTGTGCGGGATCGCTCGTGTCCAGCAGCACCACCCCTTCCTCGGTGGTGGCGACCACGCGCCGGTCGTCGTCGCTGACCGCCTCCACCCTTCCGGTGAGACGCAGCCGCGGGACGACCTCGCGGTTGCGCAGGTCCCACAGGTTCGTGGCGAACACCATGCGGTCGGAGTCCATGAAGAACCGGCCACCGCGGGTCTTGAGCAGAGGTGAGAACGACACCCCTTGCAGGAAGCGGTCCCGCCGGGCGGAGGCGTCGACGCTGAGCAGGTGGTCGCGGGTCGTGTTGTCGGGCGCCACCCGGTAGGCGGCGAGGGCCAGCCGGATCGCCTCGCCGGTGTCGGTCGACAGCAGCGCGAGCCGGCGGGCGTCGGCCGCCGCCACCCCTGCCACGGCGAGATCTCGCTGCCGCGACACCTCCCGCGCCTTGTCCATCGCGAAGACGACGGTGCCGGCCAGCAGCAGCACCAGCACGGACAGCGCGCTCACCACGATCTTGGCGCGGCGCGCGCGGCGGCGGCCGTCGGCCTGGCTCGCGGTGAGGAAGGCGCGCTCGGGTTCGGTCAGCGACGCCGGGTCGAGCTCCCCCGCCTGAGCGAGGCGAACGCCCTTGTAGAGCAGGTCGCGGTCGCCGTCCCACCCGGCGGCGGCCTCGGTGAGCTGGTGGTGGACGCGCAGCGCTTCGCGGTCCTCTGCGATCCAGTCGCGCAGGCGTGGCCAGGAGCGGATCAACGCTTCGTGGGTGAGTTCGGCGTGCTGCTCGGTGACGGTGACGAGACGCGCGTTCGCGAGGTGTTCCAGAACCTCGGCGTCGAGGCCGTCGCGGGTGGTGCGGCGTTTGGTGTCCTCAGTGCCCTCACCGAGTGCGATCAGACGCAGGAAGATCATCCTGGCGGTGTGCCGCTGGTCCTCGGTGAGCTGGTCGTACACGACCTCGGCAGTGCGGGCGATGGCGTGCTCGACGCCGCCGGCCTCCTCGTAGCCGACCAGCGAGAGCGTCATGCCGCGCCGGCGGTGCCAGGTCTCGACGAGGGCGTGCTGGACGAGCGGCAGCGCGGCCGGCTGGCCCGCGACATCGGCCACCAGCCGCGTGACCAGGGCCGTTTCGACGGCGGCACCGACGTGCTGGGCCGGTTCGGTGATGGCGCGGCGCAGCTCGTCGGTGCTCATCGGGCCGACGAGCAGCTGTGCGCCGTCGAGTGCCTCGACGAGTTCGGGGTGGCGGCCGATGTGGCCGAAGAAGTCGGCGCGGACCCCGATGACCACGTGCGGGGCGTTGACCAGGGCTTGGACGAACCAGTCGCGTTGCTCGGGGCCGCAGACGGTGAAGACCTCCTCGAACTGGTCGATCACCAGGACGAGGTCCTCGTAGTACTGCCTGACCAGCAGGCCCAGTGCCAGCGGATCGGCGAGTTCGGCGCGCAGGACCACGGCGGAGTGCCCGGTCAGCTGGGCGAGGCGGACGGCGCACTCGTCGAGCGGCTGCACGCCCGGCGTGAAGATCAGGGAGTTGGTCAGGCGCGGGAGCAGGCCGGCGCGCAGCAGGGATGACTTGCCAGAGCCGCTCGCCCCGAAAACGCCGACGAACGGGCGTGCGCTGGTGAGTTCGACGAGTTTCGCGGTGAGCTTCTCGCGGCCGAAGAACCGGTCGGCGTCTTCCTTCTGGAACGCCTTGAGTCCGACGTACGGCGCTTCACCGGTCGGGTCCGGCGGGGCGGCGATCGCACGCCATCGTTGTTCCCACTCCCGCACGTCGCCGTCGCAGGCCTTGACGTAGGCCAGCGTGACGGCGAGCGACGGGAGTTTCTTGCCTCCGGCAGCGTCGGAGAGCGTCGCCGCCGAGTAATGCGCGCGTGAAGCGAGGGCCCGGTAGGACGGTTTGCCCGCCTTGTCCCTCAGCTTGCGGAGGTCGGCGGCGAAACCGCCGAGTTCGCTGTCAACGCTGTCCAACGGACGTTCGGTGCGTGGCATGTCGGTCTCCCCCCGTGACCGATTGTCTACACCGTGTTGTTCAAAGTGCATGGCCGACCCCTTACAACGTCATCGCCGTAGCGTTCCGGTTGCAAGGTGAATGGGGGTTCACCGCAGGTCGCCCCTCCGGACTCGGGGCCGGAGGGGCGAGCGGGTTCAGATTCTGATCAGAGACCGACGAGCTTGTAAAGGCCGCCGACTTCCTGGCGGTTCAGGACGCGCATCGAGCCGGGACGCTGGTTGCCGAGCGACACGTCACCGACCGCGACGCGCACCAGCGACTGCACCGGGTAGCCGACGTGCTCGAGCAGGCGGCGCACGATGTGCTTGCGGCCCTCGTGCAGCACGACCTCGACGAGCGCCTTGCCGGGGACGGCGCTGATGAGCTTGAAGGAGTCGACCTTGACCGGGCCGTCATCGAGCTCGATGCCGGCCTTCAGCTTCTTGTTGAGACCCTTCTCGACCGGGCCGGGCACCTCGGCGAGGTAGGTCTTCTTGACGTTGTAGCTCGGGTGCATCAGCCGATGTGCGAGCTCGCCGTCGTTCGTGAGCAGCAGCAGGCCCTCGGTCTCGGCGTCGAGGCGCCCGACGTGGAACAGCCGCTCCGCGCGGTTGCGCACCAGGTCGCCCACGCACGGCCGGCCCAGGTCGTCCTCCATCGTGGAGAGCATGCCGAACGGCTTGTTCAGCGCGATGGTGACGACGTCCTCGCGGATCTGCACCCGCACGCCGTCGACGTGCACCACGGCGGTCTCGGGATCGATGCGCCGGCCCTGCTCGCGCACGACCTTGCCGTCGACCGACACCCGCCCTTGCTCGATCAGTTCCTCGGAAGCACGGCGCGAGGCGACCCCCGCCTGCGCGAGCACCTTCTGCAGGCGCACGCCTTCGTTCTCAGACATCGTCGATCGCATCCACTTCGGGCAGCAGCGGCGCGATTGCGGGCAGGTCGGCGAGCGACGACAGCCCCAACCGCTCCAGGAACAGTTCGGTCGTGCGGTACAGGATCCCACCCGTGTCGCTGTCCGTGCCCGTCTCCTCGATGAGCCCCCGCGCGACCAGGGTCCGGATCACACCGTCCACGTTGACGCCACGGACCGCCGCGATCCGCGCCCTCGTCACGGGCTGCCGGTAGGCGATCACCGCGAGCGTCTCCAGGGCCGCGCGGGTGAGTTTCGCGCGCTGGCCGTCGAGCAGCAGCTTCTCCACGAACGGGGCGTACCGGTCCCGCGTGTAGAACCGCCAGCCGTCCCCCGCCCTGCGCAGGTCGATCCCGCTGCCGGACTCGGTGTACCGGGTGGAGAGTCTACGGAGTGCTTCCTTGATTCGCTTAACCGGCTGCTCAAGGGCACTGCTGAGCTGGTCTTCGGCGATCGGGCTGTCGACCACGAGCAGCACGGACTCGATCGCCGCCTCGAATTCCTGGTCGTTCGTGAGGTCCGGGAGACCGCTGTCCTCGATGGCTTCCTCGGGGGCGGCGGCGAGGAGCTGGGCCTCGAGGGTGGCGGCGTCGGCGGCGTCCGCGGGGTCGGCGGCCGGAGGCTCCGGGTCGGCCTCGGTGGGCGCGGCGGCCTGGAGGTCAGGTTCGGGGTCGGCGGGCTCAGCAGCGGGTGCCGGCTCGGCGAGAGGTTCGGGCTCCGCGGTGCCAGGTTGGGCAGCCTCGGGCTCGGCGCCGGTCGGCGCAGCGGATTCCGGCACGCCGGCGGTGTCGTTGTCGCCGTCGTTGTCGAACGCCGGTCCCGAGTTCTCGATCTCCGCCGCGTCCGGCCCCACCAGTGGCTCGCTCATCAGCCGTAGTCCTCATCCTCGTGGCCGGCGTGCACCTGCGCCTGCGCTTCCTCCAACGTCCCGCCGACCCACGTCACCCGCAGCGGCCCGAGCGGGTCCTCCTGCTCGAAGGCCAGCGACTTCTCCCGGTACAGCTCCAGCAGCGCCAAGAAGCGCGCCACGACCTCCATCGTCTCGGTGCAGTCGGCGACGATCTCCGTGAACGACGCCGTGCCGCGCTCGACCAGGAAGGTCCGCAGCTTGTCCGCCGTCTCGCGGATCGACACCCGGTGCTGGTGGATGTGCTCGACCGACAGGGTCCGCTTCTGCTTCGGCCGGAACGCGGCGGCGGCGATCAGGGCGAACTTGCCGGGCGTCACGCCGAGCATCACCTCGGGCAGCAGTCCCTCGAAGCGCGGCTCCAGCGACACCGACCGCGGATACCGGCGGAACGCACCCTGTTCCAGTTCGGCGAACAGCGCCGCGACCTGCTTGTAGGCCCGGTACTGCAACAGCCGCGCGAACAGCAGGTCGCGTGCTTCCAGCAGCGCCAGGTCGTCCTCGTCCTCGACGTCGCCGGTCGGCAGCAGCCGGGCGGCCTTCAGATCCAGCAGGGTCGCCGCGATCACCAGGAACTCGGTGGTCTCGTCGAGGTCCCACGCCTCGCCCATGCCGCGCAGGTGCGCGATGAAGTCGTCGGTGACCGTGTGCAGCGCCACCTCGGTCACGTCGAGGGTGTGCTGCGAGATCAGCTGCAGCAGCAGGTCGAAGGGGCCCTCGAAGTTCGTGAGCCTGACCTTGAACTTGCCATCGTCCGGAGCGGCGACTTCAGCGGCAACTTCAGCAGCGACTTCAGCGGGAGGTTCCTCGGTCACTGGTCGCGCAACCTGCGTACCAGCAGCGATGCGTCACCGTGCGTCTCGAGGTCGTCCAGCACGATCGCGATCGCCTCACGCACCACGCGCCCGCGGTCCACGCCGAGCCCGTGCGAGCCGCGCAACGACAGCCGCGCCTGCTCCAGAGCCATCAGCTCCTCGTCGGACACGTACACCGTGATCTTCGTGGTGTGCTTCGTGCGCCCGGACCCGCGGCGCTGAACCGGCGGATCAACGGCCTCCGGAGCAGCCTCGGGAACGGGAGCAGCCGCGGTCAGCCGGAAAAGCTCCGCCGCCCCCGGCAGTGAAGGGCGACGGTTCACCGGGCGATCACCTCGCGAGCCAGCCCGCGGTAGGCGTTGGCGCCGGCGGATCGCGGCGCCCAGCGGGTGATCGGCTCGCCCGCCACGGTGGTCTCCGGGAAGCGCACCGTGCGGTTGATGACCGAGTCGAACACGATCTCGCCGAACGCCTCCACGACGCGTGCCATGACCTCACGCGAGTGCAGCGTGCGCGGGTCGTACATCGTCGCGAGGATGCCGGTGATGTTGAGCTTGGGGTTCAACCGTTCCTTGACCTTCTCGATGGTGTCGATGAGCAGCGCCACCCCGCGCAGCGAGAAGAACTCGCACTCCAGCGGGATCAGCACTCCGTCCGCGGCCGCGAGGGCGTTCACCGTGAGCAGGCCGAGCGAGGGCTGGCAGTCGACCAGCACGTAGTCGTAGTGGTCGATCACGGGACGAAGGGTGCGCACGAGCGTGTGTTCGCGACCTACCTCGGACACCAGCTGGATCTCGGCCGCCGACAGGTCGATGTTGCTCGGCAGCAGGTCCATGTCCTCGACCATGGTCTTGCGGATGACGTCGGGGACGGCGGTGTCGTTCTCCATGATGACGTTGTAGATCGTGGTTTCCAGCTGGTGCGGGTGCACGCCGAGGCCCACCGAGAGCGCGCCCTGCGGGTCGAAGTCGACGAGCAGCACCCGCCGGCCGTACTCGGCCAGCGCCGCGCCCAGGTTGATGGTCGTCGTCGTCTTGCCGACGCCGCCCTTCTGGTTGCACACCGCGAGGATCTTCGCCGGGCCGTGGTGCAGCAGCGGCGGCGGATCCGGGATGTGGCGGCGCGGGCGGCCGGTCGGACCGATGCCGTCGACCTGCTCGTGAGCGACATCGTCCACCGGCGCGGCGTGCGGGGCCAGGTTCAGATCGGCACGGGGCGCGAAAGCGTGCTCCGGTGTCGACATGGCTGGCGTTCCCTCACTGCTCGTAGTCGTCTCTCCGGGCGCAGCCTAGGCCGCACCCGTGCGAGCGGCAACGCGCCTCGCCGGTGTTTGTCAAGACTTTGTTAGGCCAGAACATCCGCTCGTGTACGTCGATCAGCGGCGGAAAGGACCACGTCGAGAAGGCCTGGGAAGAGAAGGTCCAGGTCGTCCCGGCGCAGTGACACCCAGCGTTGGTTGCCGCGGCAGCGTGTTCGGGTGATGCCAGCTTCGCGCAACACGCGCAGGTGCTGGGAAAGGGTCGACTTCGCTACGTCAACCTCGAAAGCCCCGCACAGCCTCTCCCCGCTCGACTGGATCTGGCGCACGACCGCGAGCCTCGTCGGGTCGCTCAGCGCGTGCAGCACAGCGGCTAGATCAATGGCCTGTGGGGACGGCTCGTCCAAGTTCGGCACCTGACCACCGTACCCGTGGAAGCCTCATGTTCCAGTGGCTCGAGGGTGAGCAGTTGCGTAGACCTCCCTCAAAGTCGTAACGGTTACCAGTGTGTACACCTGAGTGGTCGTAACCGATGCGTGCCCGAGGAGTTCCTGAACCACCCGAACGTCAGCACCCCCTTCCAACAGATGGGTGGCGAACGAATGCCGCAACGTGTGTGGAGACACCACGGCGGTGATTCCGGCGTCCTCCGCGGCGGTCTTCAGAACGGTCCACGCGCTCTGCCGGGAAAGCCGTCCACCGCGTGCATTCAAGAACAATGCAGGCGTCCCACGCCCCTTGGCCGCCAACGCCGGACGCGCACGCACCAGGTACGCGTCGACAGCGGCCAACGCCGGCCGTCCCACCGGGACAAGCCGTTGCTTGCCACCCTTTCCGTCCAGCAGCACGGTGCGCTCACCTGCATCGATGTCATCGATGTCCAGCCCGACGACCTCGGAGATGCGCGCACCCGTCGAGTACAGCAACTCCAGCAACGCCTTGTCCCGCAGGTTCACGACGGTGTCGAGCAACGTCAGAACATCATTGACGGGCAATGCTTTCGGCAGCCTCTTGGGCGGTGACGGCGGGTGCACGGCGCGCGCGACGTCATGTGGCACCACGCCTTCACGATGCGCGAAGCGATGCAATCCCCGCACTGCGACCAACGTCCGTGCAGCTGACGACGCCGCGAGCCCACTTTCCCGCAACACAGCCAGGAACTCGCTCACGTGCAACTCGGTCACGGCGCCCAGATCCGTCACGCCGACGGATTCCAGGTGCTCGGAGTATCTGCGCAGATCACGGGTGTAGGAGTCGAGAGTGTTGCGGGCCGTGCCGCGTTCCACGGCAAGGTGGTCGAGATAGCTCGCCACCAGTTCTGGGATCACGCCAGCCCTTCCAGCACAATCTCTCCATCGCGCGCGTTGACGCCCTTCGCCAGCGCGAGATCTTCCATCACAGCACGTTCGAAACCCTTGTCAGCCAACGCGATGACGTACGGCAAAGTCACGTTCGTCAGTGCGTACGTCGATGTGTTCGGTACCGCACCAGGCATGTTGGCGACGCAGTAGAACACGGAGTCGTGCACTCGGTACGTCGGATCGTCGTGCGTAGTCGGCCGAGTGTTTTCGAAACATCCACCTTGGTCAACGGCGATGTCGACCAGCACGCTTCCGGACCGCATCTGGGACACCAGATCGTCGCTGACGAGCTTCGGCGCCTTCGCTCCCGGCACCAGCACCGCGCCGATCACCAGATCGGCCCAGCGGCAGGCCTTCTCGACCTCATAAGCGTTCGACGCGATCGTCTGAAGGTGCCCGCGGTAGGTGAAGTCGATCTGCCGCAACCGGTTGACGTTCTTGTCCAGCACGACCACCTCGGCCTGCATGCCGACGGCCATCGTCGCCGCGTTCATCCCCGCCACGCCCGCGCCGATCACCGCGACCTTGCCCGCCGCGACTCCGGGCGCACCACCCAGCAGCACTCCGCGACCGCCCTGCGCCCGTTCCAGGCAGTGCGCGCCCACCTGGGCCGCCATCCGCCCGGCGATCTCGCTCATCGGCGCCAGCAACGGCAGCGACCCGTCCGGCAGCTGCACGGTCTCGTAGGCGATGGCGGTGATGCCGGCGTCCGCGATCGCCTTGGTGCACTCCGGGCTCGCCGCCAGGTGCAGGTACGTGAAGAGCACCTGATCCCGGCGCATCCGGTGGTACTCGGGCTCGATCGGCTCCTTGACCTTCAGCACCAGGTCCGCGAGACCCCACACCTCGTCGGCCGTCGCGGCGATGCGCGCGCCCGCCGCCGTGTACTCGTGGTCGGGGAACGACGAGCCCGCCCCGGCGTCGTGCTCGATGACGACCTCGTGCCCGCGGCGCACCAGCTCGACCACACCCGCGGGCGTGATCGCGACGCGGTACTCGTGGTTCTTGATCTCCTTTGGGACACCGACCAGCATCGTCGCAGCGTATTCCCGATATCGATCTCCTGCATCGGATAACGTGCTGAGCCGTGTCAGAAGCATTCGGGCCAGAACAGCAGCGCATCGGCAACCAGCAGCGCGAAGAGGCGATCACCGCGCTCAACGACCACTTCGCGCTGGCACGGCTCGACATCTCCGAATACCAGGAGCGGGTGAACCGCGCGTCCGTCGCGCAGACCTACGTCGAGCTGGCAGAGCTGTTCCGCGACCTCCCGCAGCCGCACCCGCCGTTCCTCGCGCCGCCATCGGTGCCGTTCGCCGCCGTGCCCCCGCCGCCACCGGGTTTCGCGCCCCAGCCCACGCAGCCGTACTACCCGCCGCCCACCGGCCCGCAGCCGCAGTACGCCCCGCCGCCGCCTCCCGGCTTCCCGCCGCACGGCGCGGTTCCTCCCGGCATGGGCTACGCGAACCCCGCCGCCCCGTACGGCTTCGACCCGATCACCGGCGTGCCGCTGTCGGACAAGTCGAAGATCGCCGCGGGCGTGCTCCAGCTGTTCCTGGGCAACCTGGGCATCGGCCGCTTCTACACCGGCCACGTCGGCATCGCCGTCGCCCAGCTGCTGACCTGCGGTGGTTGCGGCATCTGGTCGTTGATCGACGGGATCATCATCCTGGTCAACGGCGGCACGGACGCGGAAGGCCGCAAGCTCCGCGACTAGATCCCCGCGAGGTTTCGCCCCACGCCCCACACAGCGGCAACGACGAGAACGGCGACACCGACCGACTTCGGCACGGATCGCCGTTCGCCAGTCCAACGATCTTTCGTCCAACGCCCGAACAGCCACACGGCCAGAGGCACGCCCAACGCGAGCAGCACAGCGTTGTAGTGGAACGCGCTGACGACATCGCCGTGCAGCAACGCGTGCACCATGCGCGTGGCACCGCAGCCGGGGCAGTCGAGCCCGGTGAGCCAGTTGAACGGGCACTTCGGCAGCAGGTTGCCCGGCTTGTTCGGGTCGACGAACAGCAACAGCACCGCACCGGCGCCACCCAGCGCGAGAACGGCAAAGGGTGCCTTCAGTCGTGCGAAGGCACCCTTCAACGTCTGCATCAGCCCAACTTACTTCTTGCGCGCGGCGAACCGGGTCGGCTTGTCGCGAAACGGTGCGTCGGCCGGACGCGGCTCAGCGCGTCCCTCCAGCACCTCACGCGCCGCGATCAGCCCGGCGACCGCCGAGGAGTTCACGATCTCGCCCGAGAACACCATCCGCACGGCCTCGTCGAGCGGGAAGCGGTGGATCTCCAGATCCGCCTCCTCCTCGCCCTGCACCTCACGATCCACTTCGGACAGGTCGCGCGCCAGGAACACGCGCACGACCTCGTCGGTGAAACCGGGTGACGCGGCCTCGTCGACCAGCGTGTCCCAGCGTGCCGCGTCGAGCCCGACCTCCTCGGCCAGCTCCCGGCGCGCGCCGACGACCGGCTCCTCCGCGTCGTGGTCGAGCAGCCCGGCCGGCAGCTCCCAGAGGTGCCTGCCGAGCGCGTGCCGGTACTGGTGGATCAGCACGACCTCGCCCGCGTCGTCGACGGCCACGACCGCGACCGCGCCCATGTGCTCGACGATCTCGCGCTTGGCCGTGCCGCCACCGGGCATCTCGACCTCGTCGATCCGCAGCGCGACCACACGTCCGACGTGCACGTCCTCGCTGGAGACCGTGCGGAAGTCGTGCCTGGACGTCCCAGAAGACGTCACTGTGACGCTCCCGCGGCCGTCTTCAAAGGGAGGCGGTCAGCCACCCGGTACTCGATCGCGGCCTTCACGAACGCCGCGAACAGCGGGTGCGGCTTCGTGGGACGCGACTTGAGCTCCGGGTGCGCCTGCGTGCCCGCGTAGAACGGGTGCACGTCCGACGGCAGCTCGACGAACTCGACCAGGCGGCCGTCCGGCGAGAGGCCGGAGAACACCAGACCGGCCTCGGTGAGCTTGCCCCGGTGCGCGTTGTTGACCTCGTAGCGGTGGCGGTGCCGCTCGGACACCTCGGTCGCGCCGTACGCCTGAGCGACGACCGACCCCGGCGTGAGCTTGGCGATGTACGCGCCGAGGCGCATCGTGCCGCCCATGTCGCGCTGACCGGCCACGACGTCCTGCTGGTCGGCCATCGTGGAGATGACCGGCGTGCCGCCCTCTTCGAACTCGCTGGAGTTCGCGTCCTCGATGCCCGCGAGGTTGCGCGCGGCCTCGATCACCATGCACTGCAGGCCGAGGCACAGGCCCAGCGTCGGCACACCCCGCGTGCGGCTGTACTTCAGCGCGCCGAGCTTGCCCTCGATGCCGCGCACGCCGAACCCGCCGGGGATCAGCACCCCGTCCATGCCCGACAACGCCCGTGCCGCGCCCTCCGGCGTCTGACACTCGTCCGACGGCACCCACTTGATCTCGACCTTGGCGTGGTGCGCGAAACCGCCCGCACGCAGCGCCTCGGTGACCGACAGGTAGGCGTCCGGCAGGTCGACGTACTTGCCGACCAGCGCGATCTTCACCGTCTCCGACGGGTTGTGCACCCGGTCCAGCAGGTCGCCCCACACCGTCCAGTCGACGTCGCGGAACGGCAGGTCGAGGCGGCGCACCACGTACGCGTCGAGGCCCTCGGCGTGCAGGACCTTCGGGATGTCGTAGATCGACGGCGCGTCCACGGCCGCGACGACGGCGTCGGTGTCGACGTCGCACATCAGGCCGATCTTGCGCTTGAGCGCGTCCGGGATCTCCCGGTCCGCGCGGCACACGATCGCGTCCGGCTGGATGCCGATGTTCCGCAGCGCCGCGACGGAGTGCTGCGTCGGCTTGGTCTTCAGCTCGCCGCTCGGCGCCAGGTACGGCACCAGGCTGACGTGCAGGAAGAAGACGTTGTCGCGGCCGACGTCGTGGCGGACCTGGCGGCACGCCTCGAGGAACGGCAGCGACTCGATGTCACCGACGGTGCCGCCGACCTCGGTGATGACCACGTCCGGGGTGACGCCGTCGGCGTCCGGCTCGGCCATCGCCCTGATGCGGCGCTTGATCTCGTCGGTGATGTGCGGGATGACCTGGACCGTGTCGCCCAGGTACTCACCACGCCGCTCCTTGGCGATGACCTCGGAGTACACCTGGCCGGTGGTGACGTTCGCGTCGCCGCTCAGATCCCGCGCGAGGAACCGCTCGTAGTGGCCGATGTCGAGGTCCGTCTCGGCACCGTCGTCGGTCACGAAGACCTCGCCGTGCTGGAACGGGTTCATCGTGCCGGGGTCCACGTTCAGGTACGGGTCGAGCTTCTGCATCGTTACCCGCAGGCCGCGCGAAGTGAGCAACTGGCCGAGGCTGGAGGCGGTGAGCCCCTTGCCCAAGGAGGACGCGACGCCCCCCGTGACGAAGACGTGCTTGGTCGTACGTGCCTGCTGCACCAACGGGGCTCCCGTGAAAATCGTGGGGGCCGAATCCCCCTATCCACGGGCCATAACGCTAACACGCCGACGGTCACTCAGCGCACCACGACCCGGCAGATCACATCACCCGATCGGCGCAGTGAGGGGTTTCCCCGATCCGCGCCCGGCACGGGCCGGCATCAGGAATGGTTGTCACGTGACCTTCGACGTGGCAGGCGAGGCCGCCAGAGCCGTGCTCGACCGCTCCGCGGCGTGGCGTTTCATCGAGGGATTCGCCGCCGGGTGGGCGGAGCCGATCGAGGCGCGGGACGGCTGGAACCGGGCCGATCTCGCGGCCACCGAGGACCAGCTCGGCGTGCGGCTGCCGGAGTCGGTGAAGGAGGCGCTGTCGTTGTTCGGCAAGCGCCCCGACCTCACCAGCAACCAGGACCGCCTGCTCACCCCGTCGGAACTGCGCCTCGACGGCGACGTCCTGGTGTTCCGCGACGAGAACCAGTCGGTCGCCGCCTGGGGAACGACGTTCGCCGGGGACGACCCCGAGGTCCTGATCAAGCTCGACCTGCTGAACAAGGCGGAGGAGCACTGGGACCGGTGGCTGCCCAGGTTCTCGGTCGCCTGCGTGGAGATGGTGCTGTCGGAGGCGTTGTTCCGCGACGGGGCCGAGACAGCGGACAGGGAGACGTCCGAGGCGGACATCTCCCTGCTCCAGGACAACTTCGCGCTGTTGCCGCTGCGCAGTCCCGGCACCCGCTGGTTCGTCGCGGACGACGTGATCGTGCGCGAGGACGACGGCCAGTGGCTGTGGGCCCGCGCCCGCACGCCGGAAGCGTTGGAGCTGCTGGTCGAACAGCTCCCCGGCGACTGGACGACGGACTACTAGCCGGCGGTGCCCGGCGACGACGCCTCGGCGTTGCCGGCCACGCCGTAACGACCGGAGCGGCCCTCCAGCTGTTCGCGCAACGCCATCACCGAGACGACCTGACCGGCCGGGGTGTCGGAGTTGTCCACCGTGGACAGGATGGACGTCGCGTTGGTGTCCGCGCGGACCACACCGATCGCGCCGGTGCCGTTCGCCGACCCGTTCGCCCCGGCCAGCACGACGCCCGCACCGGCCCGGTCGAGCTGGGTGGCGAAGCGCGCGATGGTGGAGGCGCGGTCGGCGGCCGAGTCACCGATCGCGGCGCCGCCGGTCAGCACGATCGCGAGCTGCGCGGGCTTCACGCCCGAGGTCGCCTTCACGAACCCGGCGTTGGACAGCCCGGAGAGCGCGGAGGCCGCCTCGTCCGCGGTGGCCTGCGGCTCGTTGTTGGACGGGTTGAGCAGCAGCAACGTCCCGAACAGACCACCCGCGCGGGTGCCGGGGTCAGCGGCCGTGGGCAGCTGCGAACCCGCGGGCTGCAGCCGTGCCACCAGGTCGCGCAGCTGGTCGCCGCGGGACGGGTCGGCGAACGCGTCGGTCAGCTGGATCTCGCCGGTGACGGTGGCGCCGGCGGACTTCAGCAGACCCGACAGCGCGTCCCGATCGGACGGACGCGCGTCCGACGTGGTCACCAGCACGACCGTGCGTTCGGTGAGCCGGTCCTTGACCGCGAGCGGCCCGACGGACGCGGCGAACTTGTCCGCCTCGGTCAGCTTGGCGTTCAACGCGTTGCGGTCGTTCTGCAGGTCGTTCACCTGCTGTGCCAACGAGTTCTTCTCGTCGCTCAACCCGGACAACAGCCGCCCGCTGATCGCGGTCGACCCCAGCACGACACCGACCGCCAGCGCGAGGAACACGGCGGTGATCGAAACTATGTGGTAGCGCAGCGTGATCACGAGAAGAACCCCCTGAACCAGTTGACGACGGATTGCCAGCCGTCGACCACGATGTCGACGTAGACGTGACCGACGCCGGACACCGCGAGGGCCGCCGCCATGGCAGCGATCGCGGCGGTCACCAGCAGAACGATCACGCCCAACGAGACCCGGCTGCGGTGCAACGTCGCGACGGCCTCCCCGTCGACGAGCTTGCTGCCGAGCTTGAGCCGGGTGAGGAACGTGGAGGGGTTGGAACCGGAGTGCCCGCGGTCGAGGAACTCGCGCAGCGTCGCCCGCAGTCCCACCGTGACGACCAGCGACGCCCCGTGCGCCTCGGCGAGCAGCAACGCGAGGTCCTCCGCGTTGCCCGACGCGGGGAACGTCACCGCGCCGATGCCGAGGTCCTGGATCCGCTGCAGACCTGGCGCGTGGCCGTCGGTCTGCGCGGGCACGACCACCTCGGCGGCCGCGCGCAGTGACGCGGTGCCGATGCCGTCGGGGTCGCCGACGATGATGTCCGGCTTGTACCCGGCGTCGTGCAGCGTGTCCGCGCCGGTGTCGACGCCGATCAGCACCGGCCGGTACTCGCGGATGTACTTGCGGAGCTTGCGCAGCTCCTCGGCGTGCGACGGCCCGCCCGCGACGACGAGCACCTGCCGGTCGCGCATCGGCACGTACACCTCGGGCACGCCGACACCGTCGAGCACCAACGCGCGTTCGCGGCGCAGGAACTCGATGGTGTTGGCGGAGAAGGCTTCCAGCTGCGCCGACATGCCGGCCTTCGCCTCGATCATCGCGTCGGCGATGCTTTCGGCGTTCTGCTCGATCCCCTTGGCGAGCTCGCGTTCCCCGGCGTACACGACACCTTCGTGCAGCCGGATCTTCGTGCCTTCCTTGATCTCCCGCAGCGCGACGGCGCCGACGTTGTCGATCAGCGGAATGCCGGCCTCGATCAGCAGTTCCGGGCCGAGGTTGGGAAAGCGGCCGGAAATCGACGGCGAGGCGTTCACGACGCCCACCACCTCGGCCGAGACAAGCGCTTCCGCGGTCCGCCGGTCGAGGTCGACGAGGTCGAAAACGGCGACGTCACCGGGACTGACGCGCCGCACCAGGTCGCCTACGCGCCGATCAACCCGCGCGACGCCCGTGACACCGGGAAGTTCGTGGTTGGTACGGCTCAGCAGCCCGGAAAGCTTCATGCGCCGATAGTGACCCACGGTGCGCACGCGACAGGTGAGGCACGCCGGGCATTTCTCGCTGGTCAGTCGTCGGGGTGAACTACTACGGCTCCAAACGCGAGAACCACCGCGGCTATCAGCACCCAGATCCCGTTGCCGAAGCCCGCTTCCAGGCCCGGATCGATGGCGATGTTGCCCGCCTTGTGAAAGCTGATCGCGTTCAGCAAATACACGAACAACATTCCGGTGACTCCGGCGAGCGCCGCCGCTCCGGCGAAAGCGACTTTCCGCCACCGGATGCCGGCGAGGATCACCGCGGCGGCCACGACGGTGGGAACGCCGAAGAGCGGGCCGTGCTCGTCTTTCGTGCCACCGAAGTGCGTGGCCCAGCCCGTGGTGACGTAGGCGGTCTGCGGCTGGTCGGGGGCCAGGCGGATCAGCAGTTCCGAGAGCGGCAGGAACGTCGCCGCGACCGCTGCCGCGGCGGCGACGGCCAGGAGCGCAGCGCTGAGAAGCTTCACGCCACCGCCTCCCGCTGCACCGCGATGGCACCGACGAGGGCGGTCAGCGTGCCGATCACGAGGAACACGAGCCCGAACCCGATCGCGAAGTCGCCCTGCTGCTCGATCGCGTGACCGCGTTCCGACACCAGGAGCGCCGTGGTGATGCCGACGGCGCCCAGTTGCGCCGCGGCTCCGGCCAGCGCGGCCCGGTCGATCCAGATCCCGGCGACGAGCAGCGCGGCCGTGACGGCGACGGGCAGGCCGTACCAGGGCGAGAGATCACCCGCGGGCCAGTCGCCAGGCTTGTTCACGACCTCCGTACCCCACGCCCGGACCACGACCTCGACGCCACCGGCGTACGCGGTCGAGTACCACGGCAACACCATCGCCGTAGCGGTCAGCACCACCCCGGCCGCGATCAACGCCACCGCCGTCGGTCTTCCGATCACCGCGTCTCCTGCTGCTCTTCACCGGGGATGGCAATGCCGAACGGCGGTGTGTCGTCATCGCTGTCCAGCTGATGCACGACCACCGCTTCTTTGTCGACTTCGTCTGGTTCCTCAGCCTGTCGCTTCCGTTGGGCCAGCACAGCACCAACGAGCCCAATCACCGCCGCCACCGCCAACAGGTACGTGCCGCCGAGAAAACTCAGCTCAGGTCGCTGCCCGTCCTCCACCGGCCACGCGGCCATGACTTCCTTCTCGCGCCGCACCTGAAGCACGTACAGGAACACGATCCCCGCCAGCGCACCCGCGGCCCCCATCGCCACGGGCGACCCGACGAACGACGTCCGCTCCCTCACGACGAGCACCGCCGCGACCACCATGCACAAAGCGGCGATGATCACCGGCCACCCAGCGGCGTTGTACGCGTCCTGTTCCGGGCCGTGCGGCGGTTCCGAGATCACGATCCACAACGTGGTGGTCAACCGCTGATCAGGCCCGCCGTACCCCGGATAATACGTGCGATAGGTGGGCTGAAAGCTCCCTGCCGCCGCCAGCCCCGCCCCCAGCACCAGCAGGACCGGCGCGATCTTCCGACGATCAATCACTCTTCGGCTCCACAACAACCGGAAATCCATAAGGCGGCGTATCACTGTCGTCCGCCTCAACCTGGTGAATCACCGCACCGTCCCCCTCCGGCTCCGGCTCGCGCCGCGGCAACTCCTGATGCAACACCGCCGACACCACAGCAACCCCGGCCGCGACGACCAGCAAGGTGATCCCCTGCCCTTGCTCCACGTCGAACGGCACCGGCGCCTCAAGCAGCGCGAGCTTCTTCACAACCCCCTGCACACTGCCAACGGCAGACCAGGCAACCCCAGCCAGCAACCCAGCCCCGAGCAACGACCCCACCCGCGCCGCAGGCACCCGAAACGCCAGCACGGCGGACAACGCCATCACCAACGCCGCCCCCACAGCAGCCTCGCCGTACTCAATCGGCCCGAGCAACAGGGCCCCACGAAAGTCATCCCGCTCAACCACCCAAGAAGTGGCCTCGAACCGCAACGTCCGCCCCTGCAACTCAGCCTGCACGGCATAAGCAGCCAAAAACGACGCCGCCACCGCCAACCCAGCCGCGACGAACACCAGCACCGCCCCGAACACCCGGCGCGTGGTCACAGATCCGGTCCACCTTCCACCGCACCACCGTGTGCGTCCGCTGACCGGCACTCGGCCACGCCCCCATCATGCCGAACCTGGCCACGAACAGCGCCTTGACCATCCGCGAAGCCAAAGGCAAGCAACGACGGCGAAGCCGAGCCGACCCAAAGGCGAAGCCGAGGCGTCCTTAGCTTGAAACAGCGCTCCGGGCGGGTCCCCGTCACGAGTCGTGCCTCAGCACTTGCTGCAACCAGGC